>JBCBTO010000015.1:0-17228 GCA_039818625.1 Pseudomonadota bacterium | reverse complement strand
ATCCTTCGCCGTAGCGCACATCCATGATGTCGAGCGTCGCTTTGGTTGCCATGACACGCGCGTTTCCAGGCCGCGCATGGTCCGCATGGCCGTGCGTAATGAGCGCGCGTTCAACCGGTCGGATCGGGTCGATGTAAAAATCACCCGGCGGACAGTAAAGACCATCCGGCATGGGTCTCAAAAGGTCATCTGCTCTGATGGAAGTTGGCATCTCACCAAATCCTTTACCTCATTGTTAGAATCCGAATCATCCCGTTAAGTCTCTGTAAAGTATAAAGTATTTTTGCCTGAAAAGAAGCGGCTCTTCGAGCTATGGTTTGCGAAATGTAAGACATTACTGGCTACTTTATCGACAAATCGTCTGCTTGTGAGAAAGGTCAATTGGACCCATGAAACGTTTTTTGCTGACCACGACGACAAAACTCGCTTTCTCAAAGCGGGGGAGCACGGCGATCTTATTCGGTCTCATGGCCCCGGTTTTCTTTTTCGCGGCCGGAACCGGCATCGATTACGCAAGAACGTATAACGAGCGCGTCGAGCTTCAAGCCGCAGTCGATGCGGCAGCTTTGGCAGCCGCGGTCGAGCGTGTGGACAACAACGGGACCGATGCTGAAGTTCGGCAGGTTGCCAAGAACGCGTTCGATATCAACTACAGTGAAAGCGCCGGAACCAGTGCGGTGACGCCGGTCGTCACCATCGATCCCAACAACGGGCGGATCCTGGTCACTGCGACACAGGATGTGCCGATGACGCTGACAGGTATCTTCGGCTTTGAACGATTGACGTTGGACGTTCGTTCAACGGCAGAATCGAGCCTGGAACGCGTGGAAATTGTCTTGGCGCTCGACCAATCAGGCTCAATGGCGCAAAACAACTTTCGCCGTCAGCGCGACCTCGAAGCAGCACTCGAGGACTTTACAGAATCGATTTATTCCAACGCCGATGCGGTGAACAACTTGTTCGTCGGCGTGGTGCCATGGCAGACAACGGTCAACATCGGCCGGGGGACCGCACGCGAAAACTGGCTACGCGATACGAACACGCTTGAGTTTGTCATGCAGGATGACATAGCGGACGACTTTGACGATGAAGAGGACTTTTACGAGGCCCTTGAAGACATCGATTTCGAAGCGCTCGGTTATGACGGCTTCCGACCGGACGAGGACGACTTCGAAAACATCCTCGAAGATCAGGGTTTCGATTTCGAGGACGACGCCGATGAGTTGCGCTGGCGCGGCTGCGTGGTCAATCGCAATGTCGTGTCGGTTAACGGCTTTGACAGAAGCAGCTTTGATCTTTCTATATCCAACCGGACAAGTCTCGCCGCCGATATCGACGTCTTGGATCCACCAGTCGGCGCAGACCGCCTTCGCATGATGTACCAGCCCCCGATTTGGGGAAACGGTGTAAACCGCAACGATCGGCGGGTCACCTGGGATCCATTCACGGATGGTCGCAACGATCGCGGGCCAAACGTTGGTTGTATTCGTCAGCCAATGGAGTTTTTTCTTAATGATCGCTTTGACATCGACAATGTTATCGATGCCCTCGACCCGCGCGATGATACGGGAGCGCACACGGACTCAAGCCTTGGCATGATGTGGGCCTTGCGCATGCTCGACCCGCGATGGCGTGAGCACTGGGTGAGACCTGGCCAACCGGCAGATTTGCCCTTGAGCTTCGGCAGCACGGCTGGCCGTAAAGTCGTCGTGCTTATGACGGATGGACGAAATGGCATCTCCACCG
This sequence comes from Pseudomonadota bacterium, assembly GCA_039818625.1. GTDB lineage: Bacteria > Pseudomonadota > Alphaproteobacteria > Rhizobiales > JACESI01 > JBCBTO01. The sequence continues at coordinate 15,482 of JBCBTO010000015.1, read as the reverse complement.
GCACGTATCCAGAATCTTGGTCAGCGTATCAGGACACTCGGGATAATCTGGCACCCAACATCGACAACTTTAACAATGACAATGCGAATGCGACACTTGCTCTCGACATTCGCACTTTGCGGCTGTGCGACTTAGCGCGTTCAATCGACGTGACGGTTTATACGATTGGCTTTGAGCTTCCAAATGCTGGAACAGCAGAAGGTGACCGCATTCGCGAGATGCTACGCAACTGCGCCACACAGGAGAGCTTCTTCTTCGACACTCGAAACCGCAGCGCATTAAGCGCGGCCTTCGAACAGGTCGCGCAGCAGGTGCGCCGCGTGGCCTTGACGCAATAACGCTATTGCAAACCGGCGGTGTCGACGATGCCGCCGGAACATCCCTGTTTCTGACCACGGGCCTGTTTCAAAAGCATCCCGAACGGGCTGTGAGACGCATCACCCTTGAGGCTGATACGTAGTTCTTCGATCAACTCGCGATCACCATCCCGCACGCATTTGATGCGCACCCGATCGCCGGTCCCACGCCCGAAGGTGTCATCAAACGCCGCACGTATCTCGCGTGCGCCGAGAAAACGTCCCTTTGATCGCACGAAGAGATCGCGGACCGGCGTATTGTTCAACTCGCCCATCAGCTTTAGGGAGTCGGCATAATAAATGTCGGGATTGTCAGCGTAGCACGTGCCGTGCTTTTCCCATTCGTGCTTGTGCAGGCCGGAGGCCGTGCCGGGCATCACGCGTTTCAAATCGCGCCATATGCCCTCCGACACCCGCTCCCATCGCCCACCGCAGTTCTGCCGGTCGGTCCATAACCCGTGCAACGAGAAATGCGTCGCGTCGAACCGGTCGGCTGTCTGGCTCCTGCATTCGCGCTTGTTCGACGCGCGCTCGCAAAACGCCGGTTGCCAGGAGACGGCGAGCACCATGTCGCGGGTTTTGGCGGAGGATCGGTCGGTCGGCGACGGTTGTGCGACGTCGTCATACTCCGTTCGTTCCGCGCTGGTGCGCAGTATGTCTTCAAAAGTCGGCACATAGGCTTTGAGACCTGGAAAGACTTCCGCGAGCACATTCACGCCCGCGAGGATTGCGAGCGTGATGACGAGGGTGATTGTGCGTTGTCGTTTCATGATCAGGCGGCTCTGGTGTCCTGGTGCGTGAGATCCCGTGTTCCATACCACCGGTGGCCGGATGGTAGAAGTGTTTCCCTTTCCCGACGCGAAGCCCTAAATGAGACTCCCAAGACCTGAGTGAGAAATGTGACAGAAGCGCTCGCCCCCATCCATTCGGCAGAACCGGTCCTGCCCGACACTTTTGCCCAATGGTTTGCGGGTAAGGGCTGGGCCCCACGTGCTCACCAGATCGCGCTTGTCGAGAAAGCGCGGGCGGGCAAATCCTGCCTTCTGATCGCGCCCACAGGTGCTGGCAAGACACTCGCGGGATTCCTGCCGAGCCTCATCGACCTGAACCGGCGTGGGAAACGGAAGCCGGGGCAGGCGCACTCGGGCGTGCACACCCTTTACGTGTCGCCATTGAAATCGCTCGCGGTCGATATCGCACGCAATCTCGAAGCGCCGGTTGCCGATATGGGCCTCGACATTCAGATCGAGACCCGCACGGGCGACACGCCGTCCTCGAAGCGTCAACGGCAGAAACTGAAGCCGCCGGACATCCTGCTCACAACGCCGGAGCAACTCTCGCTCTTCCTCGCGGCGAAGGATGCCGATCGCTTTTTCGACAGTCTAACGACCGTGATCGTCGATGAAATCCATACGATGGTGACGTCTAAGCGCGGCGATCTTCTCGCGCTCGGCCTCGCGCGATTGCGCACATTCAGGCCTGACATCCGCATGGTGGGCCTGTCAGCGACGGTCTCGAACCCCGATGAATTGTGCGGCTGGCTCGTCGCTCAAGACGACCCCGAGGAGCCGCCGCGCGCCGATCTCGTGACCGTCGACGGGGGCGCATCGCCGAACATTGCAATCCTCGGCACGGAGGAACGCCTGCCGTGGTCCGGCCATTCCGCGCGCCATGCGATGGGCGACATCTATGCCCAAATCAAAGTCCACAACATAACGCTTGTTTTCGTCAACACACGGTCACAAGCTGAACTCCTGTTTCAAGAGCTTTGGCGGATCAACGATGACAATCTGCCAATCGCGCTCCACCACGGATCGCTCGATGTCAGTCAGCGGCGCAAGGTCGAAAGCGCGATGGTGGCGGGCGCGCTCAAGGCCGTCGTTTGTACGGCGACCCTCGATCTTGGCATTGACTGGGGCGATGTTGATCTCGTCATCACCGTCGGCGCGCCAAAAGGAGCAAGCCGCCTCGCGCAGCGCATCGGCCGCGCAAACCACCGTATGGATGAGCCATCGAAGGCGCTTCTCGTGCCCGCCAATCGTTTCGAGGTGATGGAATGTCAGGCGGCTCTCGACGCCAACTATGTCGGCGACCAGGATACGCCACCGATCCTGCCGGGCGCGCTCGATGTGCTCGCGCAGCATGTGCTGGGCGTCGCCTGCTACGCGCCGTTCCGCGCCGATGATCTTTATCTCGAAATCCGCCAGAGCTATCCGTACCGCGATCTCACCCGTGAGACCTTCGACCGCGTCGTGGATTTCGTCGCAACGGGCGGCTATGCGCTGCGCGCCTATGAGCGCTTTGCGAAAATCAAGCTCACCGAAGATGGAACGTGGCGCATCGCCCACCCGCGCATTGCCCAGCAATACCGCATGAACATCGGCACCATTGTTGAAATGCCCGTGTTGAATGTCAGGCTCACCGCCCCCGGCAAGGGTGCGAACGCGCGCGCCGGTCGGATGCTCGGTAAGGTGGAGGAGTATTTCCTTGAGACACTCTCGCCCGGCGATACATTTCTCTTTGCCGGTCAGATCGTGAAGCTTGAGGGCATCCGCGAGGCCGACGCATTTGTCTCGAAGTCGAACGCGAGCGAGCCGAAAATACCCTACTACGCCGGCGGCAAATTCCCGCTCTCCACCTATCTCGCAGACAAGGTGCGCTCCATGCTTGCGGAACCGCAAATGTGGGGGCGTTTGCCGGATCAGGTGCGCGAGTGGCTGTCCATGCAGAAAGAGCGCTCCGTCCTGCCCGCCCGCGATCAACTCTTGATCGAGACGTTCCCGCGCGGCGATCGCTTCTATCTGATCGCCTACCCCTTTGAAGGGCGGCTCGCTCACCAGACCCTCGGCATGCTTCTCACCCGCCGTCTTGAACGCGCCCGCAAGCGCCCGCTCGGCTTTGTCGGAACCGATTACGCCATGGGTATTTGGGGTCTCAAGGACATGGGCGAGATGGACATGGACGCGCTCTTCCACGAGGACATGCTGGGCGATGATCTCGAAGACTGGATGGGTGACAGCTTCATGCTCAAGCGGACATTCCGCTACTGCGCGCTTATTTCCGGCCTGATCGAGAAAAACTACCCCGGCAAGGAAAAGACCGGGCGGCAGGTGACGATGTCGACTGACCTCATCTATGACGTCCTGCGTGACCACGAACCGGATCACATCCTGATGCAGGCGACCTGGGCCGATGCGGCGCGCGGTCTTCTTGATGTTCGCCGTTTGTCCGATATGCTCTCGCGCATTGAGGGGCGAATCGTGCATAAAAACCTCGACAGGATATCACCGCTCGCTGTTCCGGTTATGCTGGAAGTCGGCAAGGAGCCGGTTTTCGGCGAGGCGAGCGACACGATTATGGCGGAATCGTCAGACGCGCTTGTTGCCGAGGCGATGGGTGACATGGAAACCGCAGAGGCGGCGAGGGAGGCGGCGCGTGAGCGCAAACGGAACCGCGATAAAGAACACCGCGACTGGCGGCTGTGACACCGATGCGTTTAACGTCGATGCGGGTCTTTGGCTTTCTCTGTGCGATCATCCGTTTTTCGCCCACGCATGCGGCACGCTTTATTCCGAGCGGGAAAAGACGCTGATCGTCTCAGACCTGCATCTGGAAAAGGGGTCGTCCTTCGCCACCAAACAGATCTTCCTGCCGCCATACGATACCGCTGCGACGCTCTCATTGCTTGCAGAGGCGATTGATGGGTTTAAGCCGAAGCGGGTGATCGCCCTTGGCGACAGTTTCCACGATGCCGATGGTCCGACGCGCCTTTCGGACACCGACCGCACGCTCCTGCTTCGCATGACGGCGGCTGCGGAGTGGGTTTGGGTTGCGGGCAATCACGACCCTGAACTGCCGGAGTTCCTCGGTGGGCGCTTTGTGGACGAGATCATCCTTGGCGACATCAGCCTCCGCCACGAACCGACTGACGATTTTGAGGGCGGCGAGATATCCGGTCACCTCCACCCTTGCGCGCGGGTGCGGGGCCGGGGCAGGTCTGTGCGCAAGCGCTGCTTTGCTGCAAATGTTCGTCGCATCATCATGCCCGCCTTCGGCGCATTCACGGGCGGCCTTAATGTACGGGATGAGGCGTTTTACCCCTATTTCCCGGCGGGTTCATTCTACGCATACATGATGGGCAACGATAAGCTCTATCCGATTGCAAGCCAGTCCTGCCTGCCGGGCTAAACGCTTCCTAGAACAGCAATGTCAGCCAGACAATGCCGAGGATGACGCAAACCGCTGTCGTCAGGATGAAGCGTAATTTGGCATACCAGATCGGCCCGCCGCCGGCTTTCATTGCGAGAATGTCCCAGATGCCGATGGTGAAGAACATCACCAGCAAAAGCGGGATCGATTGGGTAAGCGGCAGCATGATGGAAAGCCACGCCAGAATAGCCGGAATGACGGATAACACCATGACGCGTGTCTGGGCGAACGTGTCGTGCTCTTTCACGGCCATGCCCCACCGCGCGCCCGCCATGAAAGACAAGATCACCGCGCTGTAACCGACGAGCGAAACCGTCGCATAAACGGGCTCCACGAACCCCATGCCTTGCGTGACGGTCAAAAGGCCGGAGGCGAGGAACGGGATCAGTCCGCCAAGACCAAGGGACAGGGCGACGGAGGGGATGCGGCTGTCGTCACCCAACGGATCGTCGGAATAGGTTGTCATCAAGCGCTCAACTTCGAGTTTGCCATGACTTATTCAAATCGCTCGGCCATTTCAATGGGCTTCGAAGGGGCAAGACGTCTCATGGCGCACGGGGCTCGAAAGCCTGCTATCGGAGGCCCCGCCTCCCGACGGGCCCGGCGGGCGCGTTGCACGCACCCGTCCCCGCGGGTTTGGTCCGTCGCAAAAGTCAAGGATGCAGAACGGTTCGCACACCCATTGGTATCCCGGGTCTCAGCCTTAATGAGCTTCATCCCAGTTATCCGCCGCGCGGGCATCGACCGAGAGCGGCACCGAGAGCGACAACGCTGGCATCGTCGCATTTTCCATCACTTCGCGCACGACGGGGATTGTCTGATCAACCTCTTCAGCCGGGAGCTCGAAGATGAGTTCGTCATGCACTTGAAGAAGCATCGCGGCGGAGAGTTTCGCGTCATCAAGCGCGCGTTCCATGCGCATCATCGCACGGCGGATGATGTCGGCGGCTGATCCCTGGATTGGAGCATTGATGGCGGCGCGCTCGTAGAACGCGCGGTGGTTCGGATTTTTAGTGTTCACGTCCGGATAATGCGCCCGACGACCGAAGATCGTCTCAACATAGCCGTTCGCATGGACGAATTTCTTCGTCTCTTCCATGTAGTCCTTGATGCCCGGGAAGCGCTCGAAATATTTATCGATGTAATCCTTCGCCTCACCGCGCGCGATGCCGAGTTGATTGGCAAGCCCGAAGGCCGAAATGCCGTAGATGATGCCGAAATTGATCGCCTTTGCGCGGCGGCGGACCATCGGGTCCATACCCTCCACCGGCACGCCGAACATCTCGCTCGCCGTCATGGCGTGGATGTCGAGGCCTTCGTCAAACGCCTTCTTGAGCTGCGGGATATCTGCCATATGGGCGAGCACGCGCAGTTCGATCTGGCTGTAGTCGGCGGAGAGAAGCTTGCGGCCCGTCTCGGCGACAAAAGCCTGCCGTATCTTGCGGCCCTCTTCCGTGCGCACGGGAATATTCTGAAGGTTTGGCTCGGATGAGGAAAGCCGACCCGTCGATGTGCTCGCCAGCGAATAAGATGTGTGGACGCGGTTCGTCTCTCCGTTGATGTAGGTCGGGATCGCATCCGTATAGGTCGATTTCAGCTTCGACAGCTGCCGCCACTCGACGATCTTGACCGGCAGGTCATGCCCTTCGGCGGCGAGATCTTCGAGCACCTGTGCTGACGTCGACCACGCGCCCGTCTTCGTCTTCTTGCCGCCGGGCAGGCTCATTTTGTCAAAGAGAATTTCACCGAGCTGCTTCGGCGAGCCGACATTGAAGGTTTCACCCGCGAGCTCGTAAATCTCCGCCTCCACACTTGCCGCCTTTTGCGCAAAGTCGCCGGAAAGGCGTGACAGCATTTGCCGATCGACCGAAATGCCGCGCTTTTCCATGCGGGCGAGCGTCGGCACCATCTGGCGTTCGAGGCGCTCGTAGACTGAGGTCATGCCATCGGCGACAAGGCGAGGCTTCAGGATCATCCAAAGCCGCAAGGTGACATCCGCATCTTCGGCGGCGTAGGCCGTCGCCTTGTCGAGCGGCACTTTGTCGAAGGTGATCATGGATTTGCCGGACCCGCAGATTTCCTTGAACGGGATCGGCGTGTGGCCGAGCCACTTCTCTGAGAGCGCATCCATGCCGTGCCCGCCCGGCAAGCCCGCATCAAGCGCATAAGAGATCAGCATCGTGTCGTCGAACGGTGCGACGTCGATGCCGTAGCGGGTCAGAACCAGCCAATCATATTTGAGATTTTGCGCGATTTTCAGAACCGATGCGTCCTCAAAGAGCACCTTCAGTCGCTCAAGGGCTGCGTCAAGTGGGATCTGTCCCTCGATGGCTTCGCCGCCACCCAGAAGATCGCCTTCTCCGTCGGTCACATGGGCGAGCGGGATGTAGGCCGCATGGCCGGGCTCGACGGCGAGCGAGATGCCGACGAGCTCTGCCCGCATCTCATCGAGCGATGTGGTCTCGGTGTCGACCGCCACCACGCCCTTTTCCGTCGCCTCCGCGATCCAGCGGTCAAGCGCATCGAGATCCATCACCGTTTCGTATCCGGAATGATCAATTGTGCGTGCGCGCACCGTCTCGGCCCGAGCGACTGCAAACTCCTGAGGTGTGTTCGCGCTTTCGCTGGCTCCGTTTACAGTCGGATCAAGGTCCGGCCCGCGCTGCGCCTCAAACCCGTCGACATCAACGGCCTTGCTTTCGATCACGCTTGCGTCGGCGTCGAAACTCTCCGCCACCCGCTTCGTCAGCGTTGTGAACTCCATGCCTTTCAAAAAGGCGATGAGCTGCGGGCCGTCGATCTCGATGAGCCCGACGTCCTCAATCGGCACGTCGAGCGCGACGTGATCGTCGAGCTTCACGAGTTCCCGTGATAACCGCGCCTGGTCGGCGAATTCGATCAGGTTCTCCCGGCGCTTATTCTGCTTGACCTCGCCCGCGCGCTCCAAAAGCGTGTCGAGATCGCCATAGTCATCGAGCAGCTGCGCCGCCGTCTTCGCGCCAATGCCCGGCACGCCGGGAACGTTGTCTGTTGAGTCGCCAGCCAGTGCCTGCAGATCGATCATCTTCTCGGGCCCGACGCCGAATTTCTCATGCACATCGGGGATCGCGATGTGCTTGTCCTTCATCTGGTCATACATGCCGACATTGTCGGTCACGAGCTGCATAAGGTCCTTGTCGGATGAAACGATGGTGACCTTTTCGCCGCGCTCATGCGCGATGCGGGCATAGGTGGCAATCAAGTCATCCGCCTCGAACCCCTGCTGTTCCAGACACGGCAGGTTGAACGCGCGCGTTGCCTCGCGGATGAGGCCAAATTGCGGGCGCAAGTCCTCCGGCGGCTCGGATCGGTTCGCCTTGTAGTCGGGATAAATCTCGTTTCGGAACGTCTTTGAGGAATGGTCGAAAATCACCGCGAAATGGGTCGCGGGCGGACCGAGATCGCCGTCCTTCGCCTGATTGAAGAGCTTCCACATCATGTTGCAGAAGCCGGACACAGCGCCGACCGGCAAGCCGTCGGATTTTCGCGTCAGCGGCGGCAGCGCATGATAGGCACGGAAAATATACGCCGACCCGTCGACGAGGAAGATATGGTTGTCTGACATGAAAGGCTCCTGATCGTCCTCGAACTTAGTGCTGGCGGGCGGCGCTGTCACCCATGTGACGGGCAGTAATCGCGGGAAATTTTGAAAAGCAGCGCCATACCGTAAGGCGGTTGTAAGCAAACTATACTTCAATTTGTGCTGGCTTTTTTTAGACTGGGGAATAAGAGAACCATGCGTGCCAACGCGACCGGGGGTGGCGAGACTGTCACCGACAGTTCACTGCTGCAAGCAGCGGATGCAGGTCCGTCGGCTGGAGTAAGCGCATCAAGCACGGGTGATGAAATCATGCTTGCGCAAGTCGCAGCCCCGCCGCGCCCGAGTGTGCTCGATCGGAATAGGCCGGTCGGAGAGACCCCTCTCACTAAATTCTTGAATGGAATTTTCAACGGACCGTCCGCCGACCGAGCGCCGGAACCGAACAGGGTCGAATTGCGTCGTTCTTTAAGCGGGAGCGATGTGGACGCGCGCATACCGCCATCACTCGGTCGTGTGATCACGGGTCAACAGGTCGCCGGTCAGGGGCTCGCGCAATATCTGCAAGACCGCGCCGCCCTTTTTACAGAAGATGGAGCGCTGACATTTACGACCGTGCGCGATGGTGATCCGGCCAACACGCATGATCGGGTTTTCGTTGGTGTGCGGGTGCCCCTTGAGCGGCTCTTATTCGAGGTCTCGCAGGAAAAGGGACTTTTTTCGGGGACCGTTTCCGACGACGCCGAGGTGCTGCACGGCATCACTTTCGGCGAATTCCAGGAGGTCTATGAAATCGCTGCGCGGATCAACCGCCCTGGAACGACGGACGCCGACATTTCACGGCTGGGCCGGATTTACCAGATGAAACTCTCGGGCCTTGAAAACCGTTTCATCCGCGGCATGAATGACTTTGTTCAACAACAGCGGGCGGACGCCGGTCTTCCGCCCCTCGGCGCGCCGGGTGCTGGGGGTGGTGCTGCGCCTGCACTCGCGCCTTTTCAGACAACCTTTACGTTGCGGCCCGAAGCCCCCAGCCGCCACACGAGGATTAATCCAGACCCTGAGGAGATCGACAGCGGTGATTTCTTCGGTGAGCCGCTTATCTTTGATCCCAATGCAAACACTGGGGCTGCGAGCACGGGGATTTCAGATGGTGGAACGCGTGCGCAAGCACAGGGCCAAGATCAACCTGATGACCAAAACCCCGAAGCTCAGAATGCTGGTGATGCTGACAATCGCACGGATTCTGACGCACCCCATGTCACGCCCGAAGCTTGGCAGAATGTTGAGAGCGAAAGCGGCAAACCGTTGATCGAAACGGAGAAGGCCATCCTTGAAGGCGTGTTCGAGCGATATGGAGTGACCGATCCAACAACGAGGCAGGAAATCGCGCACCATGTCGTGAACGGCGAGCGGGCGCTGATTGATCTTCCGGCCAACGATCCGCGCGGGCGCATTGTTTTGGAGGATGGCTGGTATTGGCATGAAGTGGACATTCCCACTGAGACGATGGAGAACCCGGAGGATTTGGCCGCTTACTTCGAGCCGAAACCAGCCTTATTCTTTCAGCAGGAATTTAGACAACGTAACGGGCTTGGGCCTGTGCAGTTTAAGCCAGTCGCGCATGATAAATTTTCGCATATGTTACAGGGCTCAAATGAAAGAAATTTTTTCGATGAAGCAAACCCGATGCACGGTGAGGGATATAATCTTTCTTCAGCTGTGGATTTTATTGTCAAATGGTATCCACCCCCGCATGCAACGGAAGCGCAAATAATAAAAAGAGAAAAGCAAATTTACGATAAACTTATAGAATTTGGTATTGAAGACAAGACTATAAGTTTTATTTACGATCAGATTGACTATCATGCAAATCTAAATAGTCGATCTCGAAGAGTTAGCATGATTTCAGGCAGAGCGAAGTTTATTGAGGTCTTGAAATATGCGCCTAATCAACTTGTCTTTCAGCGCCCCACTCATGTTCCGCTTCAAGTGCAACCAAACTGAAGCACTGAACTGTTGTGAGATGTATCACTGTGTGCTGTATTTGCGGTGGATAGAGGTCGACATAAAAAGATAACCGGATGGTTTCGCGCGAACACATGACCTATAGGCCTGTTCCCCTACCGGATCGTGCAGACGTAACCGATACTCAGATGGAAACTGAGGCGCGGGGATTTTATGAGCGGATGAAGCGGCGGCATTCGGTGCGGGATTATTCGAAGCGGCCCGTGGCAAGGGACGTCATCGAAGACTGCGTTCGCGCGGCAGGAACCGCGCCGTCCGGTGCCAATCAACAGCCCTGGCATTTTGTGGCAATCTCAGACCCCGCCCACAAAGCCCGCATCCGCGAGGCGGCGGAAGAGGAGGAGCGGCGCTTTTACGCGGGTGGCGGCGGCGATGAATGGCTGACGGCGCTCGCGCCCATCGGTACAGATGATCAAAAACCGCATCTCACGCAAGCGCCGTGGCTGATCGTGGTCTTTGCTCAAAAATGGGGAACGCGACCGGATGGCACTCGCTATACACACTACGATGTGCCCGAAAGCGTCGGGATCGCGACCGGGGTGCTTATCACCGCACTCCATCACGCGGGACTAGTCACGCTGACCCACACACCAAACCCGATGAAGTTTCTGAACAAAATGCTGGGTCGACCCTCGAATGAAAAACCGCTGATGATCATATCCGTTGGTCATCCCGCGGCTGACGCAACCGTCCCCCAAGCCGCCAAAATCAAAAAGCCGCTCGATGAGATTCTGACAGTGGTTTGACGCACGCGTGGCGCGTTGTAGTCTGGCGTCAAACAATCGGGGCGCAACGTCAGTGCAGAAAATCTTCAGGGCAACAGCCTTTTTCGCAATTTTGTTCCTTTTCATCTCATCGCATGCATCTGCGCAATCGCTGCTGCCGTTTGCGGGCGAAAATGGTGCTGAGACACAAGACGGTGTCAGCCTGCCGGACCCTCTGACGCGGGAGGCGATCCGCGATGTTCTTTCCGGCATTGACGACAGCCAAGCACGGCAACTGCTGTTGCAGGAGCTTGAAAAACAAGTTGCAGCGCGCGAAGCGGAGCTTCAAAGGCAGACTGAACAGTCCCTCGGCACCGCCGTTTCCAACCTGGTGGGCGATCTTGGACGCAGTCTCTACGAACCAGTCGAGGTGGCTCCCAGCATCCTTCCCGCTGTAGAAAAGCTGATCACCGATTTCCTGGCGGGGCGCGGCGACGCCAGCATCTGGCTGCTGCCATTCAATTTGCTCATGGCCGTCGCCTGTGGTGTCGCACTCACATGGTTGGTGAGCTTTGCGATCCGAAAAAAAGAAGCATTGGTGATTGCAAAGACGCCCGAGACTTTATGGGGGCGGATTGGTATCATTTTCTTCCGTTTCTTGATGCAGGGCTTGCGCGTCGTCACCTTCATGATCGGCGGGATCGCGTATAACGAAATCGCCAACGCCTCCGTCCCGAACGATCAGGAACTCGTCCGAATCCTCGGAGCCGCCATCGGCTGGACATTTCTTGCGTTCATGATCGGGCGATTTTTTCTCTCGCCAAAACGTCCCGATCTCCGGCTTTGCCATGTGGATGACGAAGGCGCTCGCTTCTTGACCTGGCGGATAGGGTTGATCTTTGGCTGGTCAGCGTTTTCACTTGGCATCCTTTTCAAGCTTCAGATCTTTGGTTGGACCCTTGGCGAAACGCGACTGGGTTTCTGGCTGAATGTGATTTTCACGCTTCTGATAATCGTCACCATTTGGCAAGGGCGAGGCCATATCACGAAAATGGTGGCCGGTCCCGATGAGATAACACCGCTGTGGCGACGCCTTGCAGATGCCTGGCCTTACATCGCAATTGGCCTCATCGCGGCTCAATGGCTGATCGTTGAAATCTTTGTTGCAACCGGCAATCTGCAGTTTTTGTCGCTGACAGCGATCAACATAACATGCGTGATCATTCTCGTTCTGCCGCTTCTGGAACACACAATTCCAGCGCTTGTTCGCGGGACATGGATTGTCTCAGATGATGCGACGGACACGGAAAAGAAAATCGGCGCGATCATGCAGGAAAGCGGGGTGCGTTGCACGCAACTTGCCGTGTTCATCCTTATCCTTGCGCTGCTGTCCTGGCTCTGGGGCTTCTCATTTTCCGACATCGCCTCACAGAACGCGGGGACCCAGTTTGCTGGTGCCCTCACCGCCATCTTTTTCATTCTTCTCGTGTCTTTCGGGATCTTCGAGTTTGTCACGGTCGCGACCGAGCGCAAGATGATCCGCGAACGGGCGGCATTGGAAGAAAAAGATCCGACAAGTGCGGCCTACGGTCTGACGCGTCTGGAAACCGTTTTACCGCTGGTGCGTGTCGTCGTTAAGGTCGTCGTCGTCGTCATCGCGGGCCTCGCCATCCTCGCGCAACTGGGCATCAACATACTGCCGCTTCTGGCCGGCGCGGGTGTTGCCGGCATTGCAATCGGCTTTGGCGCACAAGCGCTCGTGCGCGATATCATCTCAGGTATTTTCTTCCTGATCGATGATGCCTTTCGCAAGGATGAGTATATTGATATCGGTACCTGCATGGGCACTGTCGAAAAGCTCTCCATCAGATCGATGCAGATTCGCCACCACGATGGGCTCCTGAACACGGTCCCGTTCGGAGAAATCAAACAGGTCACAAATTACTCCCGCGATTGGGGCATCATGCGGCTCTTACTGCGGGTTCCTTACGACACGGATGTTCTGCGGCTTGCAGAGCTCATAAATGAGCTCGGTGAGCAGCTCATGGATGATCCTGAAATCGGCGAGAAATTCACGGTCAAGTTGACATCACAAGGCGTGATCGACACGGATGACTCGGCGTTGATCTTCCGCGTTGCCTATATGACAAAGGCACTTGACCAATGGGCGATGCGCGGCCAGGTCTATGCCAAGATCCGGGAGATGTTCGACCGCGAGGGCATCAAGTTTGCCGCGCGCGAGGTCACCGTCAGAGTGACGGGTGATGAGGGTGATCCAATCACGGACGACACCCAACAGAAGATAGCCGCTGCGGCACACTCTGTCGTCTCAGCTGAAGGGAAAATTTAGGCTCCCATCCTTGGTTGGTCAAAAGCCAATTTTTCCGAAGTGCAAAATTACAGACAAACCATATGACTGGCTTTGAACGCCAGGCGGAGGATATCAGCTATGAATCATCTGAAAGACAAAACCATCGTTATCACGGGGGCAAGCAGAGGCATTGGGGAAGCCTCAGCCCGCCACTTGGCAGACAAGGGTGCGAAAGTCGTTCTTGCAGCACGCTCCCGAAGCGAGATTGACAAAATTGCGAGTGAGATCAATGCCGCGAACGGCGAGGCCTCTGCTTTCCCTTGCGACGTGAGCAATCGTGCCGATGTGGAAGCCCTGATCGGTCATGCGGTGGAGACGTTCGGCGGGCTGGATGTGCTCATAAACAACGCGGGTCTCATCGATCCCGTTGCGCGGCTTGATGAAAGCGACCCGGAAGCGTGGAGCCGCATCGTCGATGTGAATTACAAGGGCGTTTACTACGGGTTGCGCTATGCCATCCCAACCATGCTTCAGCGTGGTGGCGGCACGATCATCAACCTGAGCTCAGGAGCCGCCACCGGTGCGCTTGAGGGCTGGAGCCACTATTGCTCCACCAAGGCTGCCGTTCTGTCTTTAACGAAATGCGCTCATAAGGAATATGGCGACAAGGGCATTACCGTTGTTGGTCTGAGCCCCGGCACAGTCGCGACAGACATGCAAGTGGTGATCAAACAATCAGGTGTAAACCCGGTAAGCAAGCTCGACCCTTCTGTGCATATCCCTGCAGAGTGGGTTGCAAAGGCAATTGAGTTTTTGTGTGGGCCGGGCGCGGGTGATTTCGCCGGGACGGATTTTTCCATCAAGACCGAAGAGGGCAGGCGATTGGCTGGACTGCCGGCGCTTTGAGGATCTTAAAGCCCTCTCGCTGAAAAGCGGGAGGGCATGATCGTTTAAACGAGATAACCGCGACTTACGCGCTTTCGTCGATCCATTTCGCGAGGTCGCTTTTCGGCGCAGCACCCACCTTCATGGACGCTGGCTCGCCGCCCTTGAACAGGATGAGTGTCGGAATTGAGCGCACGCCATATTTGATGGCGGTCTCGTTGTTCTCATCAATGTTGAGCTTGACGATTTTGACCTTCTCGCCCATCTCATCGGAGATTTCTTCCAGCGAAGGGCCGATCATTTTACACGGTCCGCACCATTCGGCCCAGAAGTCGACGACGACGGGCGTGTCGGAGTTAATCACATCCTGATCGAAAGTTGCGTCGGAAACGGATTGGGTCGCCATGGTCTATCCTTTGTCTTGTTTGAGATCGTCTTGTCTGAGACGGTCTGGTGAATGTGCTTTGCGCAAATCGGCCACGACCTTATCGCGATTCCGTTGAGCGTAAAGCGCCGGGCGTACGTCTTGCCCGCTTTTCGACCGTAGAAGTAAGCGGAATACGCGTATTTACAAGCACCGTGATCACAGGGGATATCAACAAAACGTGTGCGCTCTTAAGCGATCAGTCTGTCCAAAGCCGCATCAAGCATCGCCTCCGGTACGGCCATGACGACCGCCGTCCGCGTCCATAAGATGGATGCCTTTACTGCGTGATCCGGGTAAAGCGGTGCCATAAGCGCGCGATAAAGTGCGAGCTGACGCACATAATTGTGCGGGACCGCGTCACGTGTATCAGGCACATGCCGGTTGGTTTTGAAATCCACGATATGGAGTGTGCCATCGACCACGATCAGCCGGTCGATCTGTCCGCGCACCTCGACCGGTTCACCGCCGATCATCACCGTCCCGGCGACCGTCACCTCAGCCTGGCTACTTCCGTCTTCAAACAGAAACTGCGTTTGCGGTGATTTTAGAACGGCGCAAACCTCCTCCATGAGGAACGCGCGGTTTTGCGGCGCAATCTCAGGCATTGCGCCGTGGAGATAAGCCTCCGCCACCTTGTGCCAGCGATCGTGACCGATGCCGGGCAGGCGTTCCAACAGCCGGTGGATCAAAAGGCCCCGCCGGTCTGGTGCCAGCCCGGACAGAGGATCATCGCCCACGGCGACTGTGTCGATGTCCTCATCGTCATATCCACCTGCCTTGGACGGGGTCAGCGTTCTCAATGCTCGTGGCGCTGGAGGTGCTGTGCGCATCAGCCAGTCGGGCGCGTCCTCCGTTTCATCGTTCTGGGCGTCAACAGGCTTCAACGCGACCGGGACACCACCATCCACTTGCCAGCGCCAGGCAACGGTTTCACCATCATCGTCCGTGATCGCCCGCGCATCCGCTGACAGCGCGTCAAACACAG
>JBCBTO010000014.1:11119-17335 GCA_039818625.1 Pseudomonadota bacterium | reverse complement strand
CGTGATTTCACCCGGATTGCGGCCTCTGACCCCACCATGTGGCGCGATGTTTTCCTGCATAACAAGGATGCGGTTCTCGAAATGCTCGGCCGGTTTTCTGAGGATCTCTCCTCGTTGCAACGGGCGATACGGTGGGAAGACGCGGACGCCCTCTTCGATCTGTTCACGCGCACGCGGGCGATCCGCCGCTCCATCATTGATGCAGGGCAGGATGTGGCGAGTGCCGATTTCGGCCGCCACGGTGAGGAGGGCGACAGCCCTGCGGGCTGATCTGTGATCCTGAAACCCCGCGCTGTCCTGTGTGATCGTCCCGATCAAGCCTGTTGGGTCGGGTGCTGACGACGCACCCGCCTGGCACGGCTAATTGGCGGAGCCATCTTCAGGTGTCTTTCCAGCGGCATGGTCTAGCTCTTGTGGTAAGGATGGCCAGACAGGATCGTGATCGCGCGGTAAATCTGCTCCGCTGCCAGAATACGTACGATCTGATGTGGCCAGGTCATGGCACCGAAGGCTATGAGTGTGTCGGCCCTGTCGCGCACGGATTGATCAAGCCCATCCGCGCCGCCGATGATGAACGCGATTTCCTCCGCTCCACCATCACGCACGGTCGCTATGCGTTTCGCAAAATTTTCGCTCGATAGGTGCTTGCCGCGTTCATCAAGGACGATCACATGAGCCTTCGTACTGATGGTCTTCAGGAGCGCCTGTGCTTCGTCCGCCATCCGGTCGGCAGGGCGCACGGCCCTGCTTTCTGCAAGCTCTTTCATGATTGCCGGACCCAACCCGACTGACCGCCCGGTCTTTTCCAAACGGTCCCAGTAGCGGGTAAACAGTTCCTGGTCGGGGCCGCTTTTCATGCGGCCCACCGCGTGCAGAGTCAGTTTCAACGCCTTATGCGAGCCTTAAGCGCGGGCGATGATTTTTTCCTCACCGACGTCCGCCGACCACATCTTTTCGATGTTGTAGAACTCGCGGACTTCCGGTCTGAAGATGTGGACGATAACATCGCCCGTATCGATCAGCACCCAATCGCAGTGGGGCAGACCTTCAACGGAAGGCGTGCCATGGCCACCGTCTTTCAGGTCGCGCATCAGCCGGTCAGCGATTGCGCCGACATGGCGATGGGAGCGACCGGAGGCAACGATCATCGCGTCGCCAAGGCTCGATTTTCCCGTAATATCGATGGTGATGATGTTTTCCGCTTTGGCATCATCCAAAGAGGTGATGGTGCACTCATAAGCCCCGAGTGTGGTTTTCGGCAAGCGGCCCACGAGGTCCAAATGGGACTGCGCAGCGGCAATCCCCTCGTTGTGCGAGGTGTTCAGAACGCTCTTCCTTTCTGAGAAAACGAGTTCACCATGACCGTGGTCCGCATGCGCTTGGCGCCGCCGACCTTTTGAAAATGCCCAAAGGACAATCCCTGTAACGTTATGGTCAATCGAACTCCTGATTGGCTGTCATTCGTGGTTTTATGACATACTCAACACGACCACATGATGCGACTTTTGGATGACAATATCAAGACACGTGTCTTCATGCACCGTTAACAAAAGCTAACGGTCCATTACACTGTCGGGTTGTGTCAAACGGTGCCGGTTTGGCAGATCGCTCTCGCCGTCAGGCTGCCTGACGTTCTACAACCGGTGCTGCCCGTCTGGGCATGGTGATATAGAAAGTTGCCCCTTCTCCGGCGACGCCTTCCGCGCGGATTGCGCCGTCATGCCGGTCGACGATCTTGCGAACCGTCGCGAGGCCAATGCCGGTGCCTTCATATTCACTTCGACCATGCAGGCGGTGGAAAATCTTAAAGATTTCCGATGCGTCTTCCTGCTTGAAACCGATCCCATTGTCTTTGACGGCGATGATGGTTGAGTCCAGCGTCTCTTCCGCGGAGATCGTGATCACCGGCGGTTCATCCGGTTTTGAGAATTTCAGGGAGTTTGTCACCAGGTTCTGGAGGAGCTGGCGCATTTGTGTGTGGTCGGCAACGATGGTCGGCAATTGCTCAGCGATGATCGTACCGTTTTTTTCTTCAAGCGCGATTTGCAAGTCAGAGCTTACCTCCGCGATGATGTTGCGCAGGTTCACTTCGACAAACGGTTTGCCGCGCGTCGAAATCCGGGAAAAATTCAGGATATCATCGATAAGACGCCGCATTCTTGTCGACGCGTCCGTCATGCGCTCGATGTAATGCTGGCCACTTTCTCCCAATTGATCGCCGAACTTGTTTTCAAGTCGCGAGCCGAAGGCCTCGATCTTGCGAAGCGGTTCTTTGAGATCGTGGGAGGCGACAAAGGCGAATTGTTCGAGTTCGCCAACGGCGGTCTCCAATTTCTTTGTGCGTTCGGCGAGTGCGATTTCGGCTTGGTATTGTGCCGTCACGTTTGCAGCAACGCCGTTAAACCCGCCGCCCTTATTGGGTTGAGCGGAGATTGAAATCCAGCACGGATTGCCCTCGCCATCGACGGTGCGGAACACTTCATCGCGGAAGCGGATACCTTCGCTCAGCTTGTCGGCGATGAATGCCGCCGGATCGTCATTGAGTGCGTGGAGCGCTTCGACGAGCGTCTGGCTCTTTGAGCGCGCGCTATGGAGACGCAGGGCGTCGACCATTTCCTGCGGAGCACGGTCGAGATATCCGTCGACATCCGTTGACCACAGCCAGTCGGAGGAGGTGTCTTCAAAATCATTGAGCAAGAGCTTGATCGTCTGCGCCTGCTCGTTCTGGCGGATTTGCGCAAGATTGCTTTTCGCAAAATTTCGATAGATCGTTGCGCCAATACAAAACATGGCTGTTCCGTAGACAAGTACCATGGTCGCCATGATGAGCGGGTTCAGACCGATGTAGCTGACCATGCCGATCGACGCCAGGGTGAGGAATGTGCCGCTGAACGCGATCATCGCTGTTGGCACCACCGCCATGATACCCGTTGCGCCGGCGGTGACCCCGATCACCACGATGAGTTGGATGAGGTGTCCTGTCGGTGTGAGGTAAGGGAAAAACAGCAAAAAGCCGACGCCCCACCAAGAACCCATCGCAAAGGCGTTTGCAGTCACCCGCCGGAGCGTTTTCTTCGATAATGTTTCGGGTTTCTGCTTGTTGCGCAGTCTTGTCCACGCATTCAAGCCCTGGAATGACAGCAACCACATCAAGGCTGTCCACGTGAACAGAATCCAGTTTTCAACCTGACCATAGGCGACACTGAACAACAGCGCGGAACACGTCAGATTGAGCGCCATGCCGAGGCCCATTTGGCCGACGATCGCCGCCATCTGATTCGCTCTCAGTTCCGACTGGCATTTACTGTCCTCCGGGACAAATGGCTCTTTGATGGCGCGGTTGATGTCAACAAAACGCTCCTCTTTCTCGTCGAGTTCAGCCGTGTCGAGGTCCCTTGATACAAACGTGGCGATCACCAAACACCCAATCATCAGGAAGATGGTGGAAACGCTCAGGCTCGCGACTGTGACGGGTGATTTCAGTGCCAGCATGTCGCGTTTTGGTTGATAGGCGAGGAAGAGATGCGCGAGCACCTTGCCGCTTTCATCTGGGATGATGCGATGAACGAAAACCCGGTCGTCATCCTTCGCTTGTTGTTCCAGGTACCAGGACGGTGCGTTCGTCTTGATGCGCTGGGGAAAGCCGGTCTCGTTCGCTGAGATGAGAAGGTTCGATTTTTCAATGAGAACATCGAGTTCGACCAGGTTGGATTCGCGCACGAAATTGGCTGCGATGGTCTGCAAACCCAGGGAGTTGCCGGCGCTCAGAAGTGGTTCAATCGCGCCCGATACGACATTGGCCTTGCGATTTGCCGATTCAACGGTCTCTGCATTCTGGTCGACTGCGGCCGGATTTGTGATGATTGTCGCGGCGCTGACCACGATGCCGAGAATTGTAATGATGATTACCGGAAGTAATTGCCGCCACCGCATCGCGTGCTGCTCCATTTTACGCCACACTTAATACTGGTGTTGTGACAGCTGGCGGTTGCTTTTTTGTTACCCGGATCGCCTTTTGCGTGTGATTTCTACGGGTATATACTGGTTATGCTGAACGAATTCTATCCAACGTGATCATGCCGGTATGCCTCGTTCCAGGGCATCAACAATCCCATCAATCAGGTTTTCCTCATAAAGGGCTTCAACATTTATGGGCGCTTCATCCTTAAATGCCCTGAGTTTCTTGAGCAGAAGCAAAAACGTCTCTTCCTGCTCGCGCCGTGCGGCTTCGGCAGATGTCACGTCGACGGCCTTGAAGTTCAGCGTCGTGCCGATGCGAGCGCGCCCGAGCAGAGGCAGGTCAGCGGAGATCACCGTTGCGATTTTGGGATAGCCGCCGCTGGTTTGGTGGTCTTTCAGGAGAATGATTGGTTGCCCGGAGCCCGGAACCTGAATTGCGCCCGTTGAAATACCATCGGACACGAAGTTCTCAAAGTTGGTGAGTTCGATTCCGTCTCCATCCAAACGCGCACCCATGCGATCTGACGTCGATGAGATCTTAAACGGCTTGGAGAGGAATGTTTCGATGCCAGCTTTTGTGAAATGATCATCCTGTGGGCCGAGGACAACGCGGATGATGATCTCCTTACCGATGTCAAAAAAGTCCGTCTTCACCACCTGCTGGTCATCACCTGCGGACGGTTCCGTCTTCAAAAGCGGGATTTTGTCGCCTGTCCTGAGCGTCCGGCCTGCAAGCCCACCGAAGCCGCCGCGCGTGTATGTCGACAGACTCCCGAGGCAGGGCTCCACGGCAAAGCCACCGTGAACGGCGAGATAAGCGCAGGCCGAGCCGCGCAGGGGAGATAGGCGAAATTTCGTGTCGCGTTTCAGCAAAACAGAGCGTCCGTTTGCGATGTCTCCCGCCCCTGAATCCAATATCTCGAGGGTGCATCCTTCGCCGACCAAAGCCACCCGAACGCCATCCGCGTTCACCTTCAGTTCCGCGCCGGTGTGAACGCATTCGAGACACGCCGCGTTTTCGGGATTTCCGACCAGTTTGTTTGCAAGGCGCAGGGCGAATGGGTCGAGTGCGCCCGAAGGCGGGACGCCAACGGCCAGATATCCCACCCGGCCGAGGTCTTGAATGGTGGTGTGTGCGCCTGGCGCGATCACGTCCAGAAAAGCTGGTTCAGAACATGTGGCCATCGGATCAAATCACCTCCGGCTCGATTTGATACCCATCGTTGTCGATTGCGGCCTGAAGTGCGTCATGCCTTTTCTTATCGACGGGTCGGAAAATGACCTCGTCGCCCGGGGCGAAAAGGGCAGGTTTTTCGCGATTGGGATCGAAGATGCTGATCGGTGTGCGCCCGATCAGATGCCAGCCTCCAGGTGAGACAACGGGATAGATCGCCGCCATTGTGAGCGCGATTGCAATCGAGCCTGCGGGGACCCTGACGCGCGGACTGGTGCGGCGGGGCAGGGAGAGTTGGCTGTTGAGATCGCCCATATACGGATACCCGGCGATAAACCCGAGCATGTAGATGTGGTAGACTTCGCGGATATGCAAATCGATCACCTTGGTTGGCGATACGCCCTTGGCATCTGCGACATCGGCGAGGTCCGGTGCAAATTCTTCCTCATAACATACTGGTATTTTCCAGCGCCTTGGTGCGCTTTCATGTTGTCCGTCACTTTTTATGATCGCGATGACTTCTTGCGAGAGCGTTGAGAAGCTCGTTTTCAATGGGTCGTATTTGATAAGCAGTGAGCGAAATGTCGGAAATGTCTCCGTGAGCCCGTTCAAGTCGGCGCGCAACAGTTCTTCGTTGGCGATCAGGATGCGTTCGCTGATGGTGCGCTCAATCTCATTGCCGTATTCGATGAGGAAGGCACAATCGCCGTATGGTAGAATTCTTGGGGTCACTTGTCGCCATTAAGACTTGAGCACTTGCCAGTCCGCCCGTATGGCCGTTACCAAAGGAAAACGGCGCTTATTGAGTATCTCAAGAAGGTTGCACGCAAGGACACGAGCTCGCAAGTCGATTGCCTGATCCTTGTAGAGCAGCGATGGTTTTTCCGCAGAATTGACGAGGTGTTTTCATGTCAGTCACCACAAATCTCAACGCTGATATCGGTGAAGGTTTCGGCGCTTATGACATCGGCGATGATGCGGCCCTTCTTAAAATTGTCGGTTCGGCCAACGTGGCGTGCGGGTTTCATGCGGGTGATCCGGGCACTATGCATCGGTTGGTGA
The DNA here is from genome assembly GCA_039818625.1 of Pseudomonadota bacterium. Classification (GTDB taxonomy): domain Bacteria; phylum Pseudomonadota; class Alphaproteobacteria; order Rhizobiales; family JACESI01; genus JBCBTO01. Next base: position 11,139 of record JBCBTO010000014.1, on the reverse strand, counting down.
GCGAGGCCCTGGGCCTCGCT
>JBCBTO010000014.1:0-11109 GCA_039818625.1 Pseudomonadota bacterium | reverse complement strand
GCCCATGCCAATGGTGTCAGTATCGGCGCGCATCCGGGCTTCAACGACCTTTGGGGTTTTGGGCGGCGGCGTATTGATATGAAACCGCGCGATCTTGAATATGCAGTTGCTTATCAAATCGGTGCGCTGCAAGCCATGGCTCACTATGCCGGGCAGCCGGTCACCCATGTCAAACCGCATGGCGCGCTCAACAACATGGCCGCGGAAGATGCCGATCTCGCGATGGCGATTGCGCAGGCGATCAAGACAGTGGATGACACGCTGATTTTCGTCGCGCTTTCCGGGTCTGAAATGGAAAAGGCGGGTGATGCGTTGGGTCTTAAGGTTGCGCGTGAGGGATTTGCCGACCGCCAATATGAAGCGGATGGAAACCTGACATCGCGCAGCATTGAAGGGTCGGTTTATAAAGATCCGGCCATCGCATTGAAGCAGGTTTTGCGCATGATCAGTGATGGTGAAATCGAGACCCGTCAGGGAACTCTTATAAAACGCCGGGTCGATACAGTGTGTATACACGGGGATGAGCCAACCGCTGTTGCGCTTGGCGCAGAGGTGAAACGGGGGTTGGAAGCAGCCGGAGTGAAGCTTGTGACCTTGCCAGCGATGAACCTCGACTGACGGGTTTTCGCACCAGGCCTCAGGCGCAGACCTGAACGAGTTCCGGCGTGCGGCGGTCGCCCAAAATGTAGCGGATTTCGTCGTTGATCATGGGTTTGCCGATGAGGAAACCTTGCATGACCTGGCAGCCTTCTTCCGCCAAAAGCTCCACATGCGCGGAGTTCTGAACGCCCTCGGCGATGAGCTCATGGTTCAGGTTGTGCCCGAGGTTGACGATCGCGCGAACGATTTCCGCTGCCTGGGGGCTGGTGTCCACTTTTTCCACGAAGGACCGGTCGATTTTGATCTTGTCAAACGGGAAGGTCACAAGGGAGGAGAGCGACGAGTATCCCGTACCGAAGTCATCCATTGCGAGAGAGACGCCGAGACTTTTGATGTTCCTCAACACGTGCAAGGCGAGTTCCGTATCCTCGATCAAAATGCTCTCCGTCACTTCCAGTTCGAGGCGACTTGCCCGCAATCCTGTTTTGAAAAGGACCGTGTGCACGATCGACGCGAGGTCTGTGTGGCGGATTTGGACGGCGGAGATGTTCACTGAGACGTTGAGGTCTTTCGGCCAACCCACAGCGTATTCACACGCTTTGCGCAGGACGTTTTCTCCAATTTTCGTAATCAGCCCGTTTTCCTCGGCAATCGGGATGAAGGTCGATGGCGAGATGGGGCCGAGCGTCGGGTGTGTCCAGCGTGCCAAAGCCTCGAAGCCGACAAGATCGCCCGTTTGAATGTCAGCCTGCGGCTGAAATGCGATGTCGATCTCGTCGTGTTCGATGGCGACCTTCAGGTCGTTTGCCAGAAGACGGCGCTCGCGGATGATCTGATCGAGTTCTGAGTTATACGCCATCACCCGATTGTTCGGGCTGCTTTTCGCCCGATACATGGCAATGTCGGCGTTCGACAGAAGTTCCGGCACAGACATACCGTGTTGCGGATAAATCGAGACACCGATGCTGACACTGGTGCGCACGAGATTGCCGCCGAGCTCGAATGAGCCGCTCACATAGTCGGAAATGCGTCTGGCAAGGTCTGGCACTTCGCCCTGTCCCGGTTGCCGTCTTTGAATTGCAACGAATTCATCACCACCGAGGCGCGCCACATAGTCGTTGCCCTCGCAACACGAGGCGAGGAGGCGGGAGACTTCCACGAGAAGCTCGTCACCGATATGGTGGCCGTAGACGTCGTTTACTTCCTTGAACTTATTCAGGTCTAAGTTCAAAAGATAAAACTCCGAGCCTTCGGCGTCGGCCACTTCCATTTCCTTGCTGATGCGTTCGGAAAAGGCGTGCCGGTTGGGGAGGCCGGTGAGTGAACAGTGCATGGCGAGATGCGCCGCGCGGTTTTCCGCTTTCTGGCGTTCGCGCAGGGCGTGGATGTGTTCCGTCACATCATGGAGCGTGATGACGGCGCCCTCATCGGGCATCTCGGAAATCTTCTTGTCTACGATGCGGTCGCCGATTTCATAAGATGTGCGGTCATCGAAGAGATCTGTCGTCAGATACTCGATCGCATCTGTTATCTTCTGGCCTTTGCTGTAGGTGCGGGCCAGTTTGTCATACATCGGGTTCCAAAGCTGCGGCAGATGGTCCTTGTCGACCACGACAACCGCTGCCTTGACAGTGCGTAGCACGGTTTGGACAAGGCGTTGCCGTTCGCCGTTTGCAATTGCGTAGCGGATGGCCCGGTCGATCAGATCCGGTTCCAAATTGGCCTTCGATAAAAAATCGGCCGCCCCCGCTTCAAGGGCTGCAAGGTCGGCGGACATGTCATCGCCAAGGCCCGTTAGCAGGACGACAGGGACGTCCATGTCGACGGAACGAATTTTCTTAATGAAATCAATGCCGGTCGTCGCGCCCATAATGTAGTCGCAAAGCACAACGTCAAAGTGCTTTTCACGCATCATTTCAAAGGCTTGGGTGGGCGCGTGGCTGACGGCGACGTCGTAGGAAGAGTTCTTGATGTCTTCGATTGTGTCGCAAATCAAAAAAGCATCGTCTTCATCATCGTCCAAAACCAGGACTGATGGCACTGCTCTTTTCACAACCTTGCTCCCTCAATTAGAGGTGAATTGTACAATATCGGTTGTAAATTCGCGGTAAACACGATCATGGCATTTTGCGCAACTTCCATCGCGCAAAAGTCTTTGTGTTGGTATGCGCCGCTTGTTAGTCCGTGTCTCCGGGCAGTGCGACGATTTCGATCCAATATTTGCTCAAAACCTGCACAACATCGACCAATCCTTCGAAAGTGACCGGCTTTGTGATGAAAGAGTTCACCCCGAGATTATAGGTCCGGAAAACGTCCTCTTCCGATTTTGACGTGGTCAGGATGATGATTGGAATGCGTTTAAGGTTGTCATCAGCCCGGATTTCGCCAAGCGCCGTCCGTCCGTCCATGCGGGGCATGTTGAGGTCGAGAAGGATCAGTCCCGGTAAGGGCTGCTTTTTAAGGTCCTCATATTTGTCTTCACGACGCAAGTACTGGAGCAACTCCACGCCATCTTCCACAAAAGCGACGGGGTTGCTGAGTCGGGCCTCATCGAACGCGTCTGCGATCAGCATGCGGTCATCTGCATCATCGTCGGCAATGAGGATGGTGATCGGTTTTGTCCCAGACATCTAGATTACTCCTCGGGTTGCGTCTGCTTTTCGGGCAGGCGGATTGTGAACGTGGCGCCAACGCCGGTTTCTCCATTGGCGTCGATCATGCCGTTGTGGCGCTCGACGATCTTGCGACACGTGGCAAGGCCAATACCGGTGCCTTCATATTCGGTTTTGCCATGCAAGCGCTGGAAGATCGTGAAAATCTTGTGTTTGTATTCGTTTTCAAAGCCAATGCCGTTGTCACGCAGGGTGAAATCGTGAAATCCTTCCGCGGTGCCAGTATCATCGGTGATCTCAATACGCTCGGCGGAGATCGTGACAATCGGGTCCACGTCCGGTTTTTTGAATTTCAATGCATTGCTTAAAAGGTTCTGGAAGAGCTGACGCATTTGAGTCGGCTCGGCGAAAAATGTCGGCATGTCCCCAATTTCAATCGAACCATTTGATTCCTGCAAACGTATTTGAAGATCAGAGACGCCGTTGAGAATCTCGCCGAGGTCCACCTCCTCGAAGGGTTTTGCCTTCGTTGTTACCCGTGAGTAGGACAGAAGATCATTGATCAAAGAGCGCATGCGGGATGCAGCGTTCTGCATCCTGTCGATGTAAAGCTGGCCGTCGTCCGGGAGCATCTCGCCATATTTCTTGACGAGACGGTCACCGAAGGCTTCGATTTTGCGCAAAGGTTCTTGAAGATCGTGGGATGCGACGAAGGCGAAATCCTGAAGCTCGCGGTTTGATTCTTCAAGTTTGCGCGTGTGTTCGAGAAGCTGCGAGGAATTGCGCTCAAGCTCAGTGATGTCCTCATAAGTGGCGATCGAGCCGCCGTTTGCCATGGGTTCGTTCATCACCGCGATCACGCGGCCATCGCGAAGATACTGTTTGATGATCGTGCGCTCTTTGAGCACTTTGCGATCATGGCGGGCTTTGAGAGCTGCCTGTGCGTCTTCGTCGCGATAGTTGCCCAGCGAAATACTGTAGCGCATGATGTCAGGGATCGCGATGCCGGGTTTTACGACTTCATCGGAAAAGCCGTACATCTTCAGGTACTGGCGATTGCACAAGATGAGTTTTTGATCCGCATCGAACATGCAAAGCCCCTGGATCATGTTGTTCAGGGCTTCGTTAAAGCGGTCGTTTGTCGTGTTGAGATTGGTGGCGATCTTTTCGATTTCGATTTCGCGGTTTTTCAACTCCGTGATGTCGGAGCGGATCCCGACGATGCTGCCGTCTTCCGTCTGTCGCTCCTGTACGCGGACCCAACGCCCATCGGACAGCTTGTATTCATGCGGTTCGCCGGGGTTGTAGTGCTGGTGCAGCCGCCAGTTGATGAACGCTTCCTTGTCCATGCCGTGACAGTCGAAACCATCACGCTCGACATGGGTGCGGAGCATTTTTTCGTAGTTGGCGCCTGGTTTGATGAGATCGCGAATGCCGGGGTTAAGGTCGACATAGCGTTGGTTGTAGGTGACGAGCCGGTCGTCTGGATCATACAGTGCAAATCCGTCCGCCATGGAATTCATGGCGTGGATCATGCGTTTGTGGGCCATCTCGGCAACGATGCGAAAACGCCCATCGGTCCCACCGGTATCGCCGTTCTCATTTGTCGGGTCTGCCTGGCCGTTTTGGGCGTCTACTTCCTGAACGGTTTCAATCAGACGTCCGGACGGGGTTCTGTTGCGGGAGATCGTGATCAGGCGGCCGCCTGGAGTTTCGAAGCGAAACTTATAAGTGCCGCCAACCTTCAACCGCAACATCGCTGATGCGATCAAACCTTCGATTTCGCCTTCGGAATGATTTGCCCGGCGCAGCGATGAGATCATCATCTCGCGCAAAGGCGTGCCCGCGGGGATGTCTTCATACTCGCAAATCCGCAGATATGCTTCGTTTGCCCGGATCAGATTGAGATTTTCGTCAAACAGAGCGAGCCCCGTGTCGGCACCCTCGAAAATGTCCTCCAGCATAGGATCAATTTCGACAAAAGCGGTCTGCCCGCTTTCCTGCTCTTTCAACGCCAAGTTCATAACAGTCCCATCAGCCCACGGTCATCTTCGCTAGCTTTGACCGAAAAACATATAAAATTATTTAATGTAAGATTCGTCGCACCTTAACTGTTTTTAAGCATGTGACCCCTAAAAATTTCGCCCATAGGTGGTAAGGGGTTGCGATCATCATGGGGCATTTCAGCATCCGATCGTCACTTCCAAAGCTTCAGCCGTGTTTTGAGAAGTGTGTCTGGAAGTTTGCTGTAAATGCGTGTTGAAGACGAAAAGACTCTAGCCGCACTGGTGCTCGCGCTCGGCGTCGTTCTCGCCCTCGCGTTTCCACCGGTCACATGGTTTTTCGAAGAGCTTCTTTTGCCATCGCTTTTCTTTGTGATGGTCTTTTCTCTGCTTCCGTTCGCCCGCTTCAGCACGACGGAACTGACACGTCTCCACCCCGTGACATTGCCACTGGTGGTGTGGCAGCAGTTCTTGCTTCCGGCCATTGTGCTCGGCTGCGGGCTTGCTTTCGATGTTGATCGAGAGATTCTCTATTTTGTGCTCGTCACGGTGACGAGCGGTTCGCTTTTCGCGTCCCCAACACTCGTCCAACTGATGGGACTTGAGCAGCGGCTTGCCGTTCAAACCGTGATCTTTTCAACACTTGCCGCGCCGCTTTCGATCTTCGTGTCGTTCAGCGTCTTGCACGATGAGAACATCAGCCTCGATCTCGCGCCTTTTGCAGAGCGCTTGCTGATCTTCCTGTTCGTGCCCATCATGATTTTTCTCCTGGCCCGGTTGTTCACGAAAAACTGGTCGCCTTCGCGCAAGAATATTGTCGACCGATTGGGACGATGGGGTTCGGTGTTTTCCCTCGTCATCTTCTGCTTTGCGCTTGAATCGGAAGTAACGCGAGCCATGCAGGAACGTCCGTTCCTGGTCTTCAACTATCTCATGATTGCGGTTGGCGTTGCGGTTGGGGTTGCCGTGTTGACGCGCCTTGCGATGGCTCGTTTCGGCGTCAGAGCGGCGATGACTGCATGTGTTCTTGCAAGCTTCCGCAACATTGGCCTTACATTCGGGCTCGTCGGTCATCTTGGTGGGTCCGACCTTGCCGTTTACGTGGGTGCCTGCCAGATCCCGATGTTTTTGTCGCCGCTTCTTTTCGACTTCTTCTTTGGAAGCGCGAAGTTCAGGCAAAGCGCCTCCCACAAAACTGCTGAGGAAGCGCAGATCGATATGAGTTATGGCGAGGAGAGCGCCGATGCGGCTCCCGGTGGTGCCGCCGATTTCACAAACAATCCGCACCCAACGGCGCCCGTTCCTGGTGCATCGCGGGGCATTGCACAATGGCTCGGTTTACCGAGCATTAACTATAGTCGCACTTTGCCGACAGGTTCCACGAACCATGTCGACAGGGTTTACGCTTCATTATCGGAGCCGGCGATAAAACATGAAGAACAATTGGTGGTGGGTAACAACGTCATGGTAGTTCAAGCACAAGCTGAAGTTGTCGCAGCAGAGCAGGCTGTGCCAAATGAAACGGCAGCGCCGGTCGTTGAGGTGACTCCGTCTTATGAGACGACACCGGATGCAAATGACGAGGGCGCGCGTGGCCTGATGGCGCAATTGCGCAACGAGTTGGAAGAAACGCCGGGTGCAAAAGCGGCAGCGCTTTCAAGTGGGGCCAGATCTGCCGGGCTTTATCTTTCAATGGTGATCGCTTGCGTGATCGTCGGCATGGCGGCCGTGTGGCACGCAAACAAGTTTTTCGCACCAATGCTCTTCGACCAGCAACTGATTGAAAAAGTTGCGGAGGCTCATGTTGCGGGCAAAAACTTCGGCGTATTCGATCTCAACATCAACATCAGAGACCTTCGTGAGGCGACCGTCGCGCGGATGACTGAGACGCCGGATGTTGCGGTTCTCGGCGCGAGCCATTGGCAGGAAGCCCATGTTGAGCTCGTCAAAGGTGCGACGTTTTTCAACTCGCATATTCACCGCGATTATTATGAAGACCTTCTCGCGATGACGGAAATTTTTGTCCGCCATGACCGCCTGCCGAAGGAACTTATCGTAACGATCCGGGATAATGTTCTGACGCCTGTGTCTGAGCGGACGGACTTCCTGTGGTTGCCCGGCATCAAATATTACGAAGCGTTTGCAGAGCGCATCGGTATGGAAGCCCATCCGTCCTGGTTGACGGCCCCGTACCAGACATGGCGTGAGCTTATGTCGATCCCGCTTCTCGCCGAGAACGCCTATCGTCAGATCACGGCTCCGATCCGTCCGCATGCAACGGAAGGTCGCGATTTCGAAACGCTCGACACGCTTTTGCCAGGTGGCTCCATCTTGTGGTCCGGCGAGCACAAGCGGCTCTTCGACCAGACCCGTGCGCGCAAAGAAGCGCTCGATTTTGCCGCACAGAAGTTCAACAGTCCGCCGCCCATCGATCCAAAAGGGATCGAGCATCTTGAGACGCTGTTCCAGTATCTCAAAGACAAGGGCGTCAAGATGACCTTCGCGCATCCGCAGTTCAACCCGATCTTCTGGGACGCCGTTCAGGGCAGCCCGTACATCGAAGGGCTGAAGAAGATTGAGAATCTCACCAAGGGTTGGGCCGAGAAATATGGGGTCGGCATGATTGGTGGCTTCGCGCCGGAAAGTGTTGGCTGCCGTGCGGACCAATATATCGACGCCGAACATGGCAACCCGGACTGTCTCGGTTTGCTGCTTCAGCAATACAACGTTCTTCATGGAAGAGGGGACGCGCCGGTTGTGCGCTAGGGGCAAGGTTTAGAGTACCATGGTTTTCAATTCATTCGAGTTTCTCGTCGTCTTTCTGCCGTTGGCCTTTGCGGCCTTCGTGCTCGCCCAGCGCGTCGCGGGCTGGCCTGCTGCGTTCACCGTGGTTGGCATCGCGTCCTTGGTGTTCTACGCCCAGTGGAGCCTGACGCTGCTCGCCATTCTGGTCGTATCAGTCGTTTCAAACTACGTGATCGGCAAAGTATTGATCACGTCGTCCAAGAACGGAAAGCCGGCCGGCTCGCTCCTCCTTGTCGGGGTGATCGGCAATCTGGTCGCGCTTGGCTACTTCAAGTACATGAATTTTTTTATCGATATCGCGAACCAGACCTCAGGAATCGGGTTCTCGCATCTCGATATCATTCTGCCGATCGGCATCTCATTTTATACCTTCATCCAGATCGGTTTTCTGGTTGAGGCCCATGCGGGGCAGGTGGATGAGCTGCCGTTCTGGAAATATCTGACATTCGCGACCTTCTTTCCGTGTGTAACGGCTGGCCCGCTCGTGCTTCAACGCGAGATTTTCGATCAGATGAAGGACCGCACGGATTCAGCCGCTGACATGCGACGGATCGCCGTTGGCCTCACGCTTTTCGGCATCGGTCTTTTCAAGAAAGTTGTCATTGCCGATTCCATAGCGCCCTTTGCAAATGTCGCCTTTGATGGTGTCGCGGCGGGGCAAGGTATTGATGCTGTCAATGCATGGGCGGGCTCGCTTGCCTACACGCTTCAGCTTTACTTTGACTTCTCCGGCTATTCAGACATGGCCATCGGCCTTGGTGCGATCTTCGGATTGAAACTGCCGCTCAACTTCAACTCGCCATTCAAAGCGACCAGCATTTCCGATTTCTGGCAGCGTTGGCACATGACGATGACGCGGTTTTTCACCACGTATGTGTATTCACCTGTTGCGATCAACGGGATGCGCAAGGCTGTTGCCAATCAATACAGCCCCACCGCCCGCTACATGATCGCAGGCGCCTGGCCGATTATCCTTACCATGCTGGTTGCCGGTATCTGGCACGGCGCCGGATGGACATTCGTGCTGTTCGGTCTCATTCACGGCGTTGCGATTGCCATCAACAATGGCTGGAAGCAGTTCAAGATGCCGAATATCTCGCCGATTGGCGGATGGATTTTGACTATGTCGGTTGTCGTCAGCGGCCTTGTGGTTTTCCGCGCGCCGGATGTTGCAACCGCCATGACCATTTTGTCGACGATGTGGGGTCTTTCTTCCATCCTGCCCGCCGGGCCGGTGAGTGAGATGGTTTCGCTCGATCTGACGACAGCGTTCTGCTTCATCGTGGCGCTTGGAGCCATTTGTCTGATCGCGCCGAACAGCCAGGAAATCCTGTCGCGCAACTGGATCAGCACGAACCAGATGCCGGAAAAATTCAGTCTTCTCACCGAAGACTTCAAATGGCGCCCGGCAATTGGCTGGTCGGTCGTAACGGCGGTGATGATTATCTTCGCTGTCGGGAATATCGGATCGGAGTCGTCGTTCCTCTACTACCAGTTCTAGTGGGTGTCGGAGACTTCGCCATCCGCAAAGTGGTGGGTGGTTTTCATGAAAACGCCATGTGCATTGGGGAAATGGCATGGCCGGAACGAAGGGTGAAACAATGAAACTTTTTGATATTGTGGGCAGCGTTCTCAACATTGACCCGAATGAATTGACCGATGAATCAAACGGTCAGAATACAGCGGGCTGGGATTCCCTGCGCCATATTGAGCTTATGCTGGCGGTTGAAACTGCATTTGGTGTGCACTTCACAATGCCGGAAATGGCGAGCATGCAAAATCTTGGCGACATGCGCAAACTGTTGGTTCAAAAGGGCGTCGATCTATCCGGCCCTGCAAGTTCGCAGCTTTCTGCCTGAAACTGAGGCTTTCGTCGCGATTTTCCTTTGGAAAACCGGGTTTTCCATGTGTAGTGTATTACAAATAGTTTCATTATGCCTATTCTCGGCAATGTGCTATTTGCAAAATACGCGGCGGGTTTAAACCAGACATTTCAGGTGCGAAGAGATAGACGTTTTCGGATGGGAGCTACGGGACAAATGAACTTCAAAACTGCAATCAATCGTTCAATTGGCGCGCTTGCTGGCGCCGCGCTCGTGGCCGCGTCGGCTGCAACGGCGTTCGCAGACACATGGAACATGCCTGTTCCTTACGGCGACAACAATTTTCACACGCTGAACCATCTGGAGTTTGCCAAAGACGTGGAAGCTGCGACCGATGGCAAAATCAGCATCAAGGTTCACCCTTCCGGTTCGCTTTTCAAGCACCCTGAAATCAAAAACGCCGTCCGCAGCGGTCAGGCTCCGATTGGTGAGTTTCTGTTGTCACGCCTTTCGAACGAAGGCGCGATCTTCGGCCTTGATTCCGTCCCGTTTCTCGCAACGAGCTATGACGACGCCAAGAAACTTTGGTCCATTCAAAGGCCAGCCGTTGAGAAGGCTCTCGACAAGCAAGGACTGATGGTGCTCTACGCTGTGCCGTGGCCACCACAGGGGATTTATGCGAAAAAAGCACTCGACAGCATTGACGAACTCTCGGGCGTTAAGTTCCGCGCTTACAATGCTGCGACCGAGCGACTTGCACAGCTCGCAAAGGCCGTTCCGACACAGGTTGAGGTTGCCGATCTCGCGCAGGCTTTCTCAACAGGTCGTGTGGAAGCCATGGTGACGTCGCCGTCAACCGGCTTCAACAACAAAGCCTGGGATTACCTGTCCAATTACTACGACACGCAAGCTTGGTTGCCGAAGAACATCATCGTTGTGAACAAGCGGTCTTTCCGTCGCCTCGATGCCGACACACAAAAAGCTGTTCTTGATGCTGCTGCGAAAGCGGAAGAGCGCGGTTGGGCGGCTTCCATGTCTGAAACGGAAGAAAAGACCAAAGGCCTTTCCGACAATGGCATTGCGGTTTCTGCCCCATCGGACGCCCTGAAATCCGCCCTCCTCGACATTGGCAAGACCATGACGGATGAGTGGCTCGCCCAGGCGGGTGACGAGGGCAAAGCGCTTATCGACGCGTTCCGCAACTAGTCGCCCAAACATATCCTTTCAAAGGGCGTGGTGATCCATCACCGCGCCCTTTTTCTTTTT
>JBCBTO010000013.1:0-17571 GCA_039818625.1 Pseudomonadota bacterium | reverse complement strand
ACACAAAAGCCGCGCCATCTCGATTTCGCTTCTCGCCTCTGCGATTATGTCATAATTGGCCCCGAGTTTCGCCAACGGCTTGCCAATCGCTTCACGCCTTAAGGAGCGCTGGATCATGAGTTCCAGTGCTCGCTCGGCCTGGCCAATCGCCCGCATACAATGGTGAATGCGCCCCGGCCCTAAACGCCCCTGGGCGATTTCAAAGCCCCTGCCCTCACCGAGCAACAAATGATCTTCCGGCACGCGCACATTTTCAAAACGAATGTGAAAATGGCCGTGGGGCGCATCGTCATCGCCGTAGACCTGCATGGGGCGCAGCTTGGTGAGGCCCGGTGTATCGGCGGGCACAAGTACCATGGAATGGCGCTGGTGTTTCGGCGCATCGTCGTCGCCGGTTTTCACCATGACGATGTAAATTGCGCATCGCGGATCGCCCGCACCGGACGCCCACCATTTCTCGCCGTTGAGAACGTATTCATCGCCGTCTTTCACGCAAGAAAGCGCGATGTTGGTCGCGTCGGAAGAGGCGACATCCGGCTCAGTCATGAGATACGCGGAGCGGATTTCTCCATTCAGGAGGGGCGTTAGCCATCTTTCCTTATGGGTTTGCGTCGCGTATCGCTCAAACACCTCCATATTGCCCGTGTCGGGCGCGGAGCAGTTGAAGACCTCTGCAGCAAGATGGCTGCGACCCATCTGTTCTGCGAGATAAGCGTATTCGACTGTGGTGAGGCCCATGCCGCGTTCCGAATCAGTCAACCAGAAATTCCACAAACCCTTGGACCTGGCCTGAGACTTCAGTCCTTCCAATATTTCAACCTGTCTCGACGTATGCTGCCAGCGATCACCAATGGAGACTTCGGCAAGATACTCCTCGTCCGATGGGATGATATCCTCATTCACCATCCGGGTGACCTCATCCAGAAGTGGCTTCAGGCGGTCCGTAATCCCGAGGTCCATGGCGGTCACTTCTTTCTCCTTTGCGCGCGTCTTCGTTGACGGGTAAGCTGCAGGTTCCAGTGTGTCGCACGATCCGATTGGACACAACACCACACCAGGAAAGCGCAAGAGAGGTACCCGCTTGACGTATTTGGAAGACCTTTTTTCCGTTAACGGAAAGACTGCACTCGTCACAGGCGGTGCCACTGGCATCGGACGCATGATTTCGGAGGCGCTCGTGCACGGCGGCGCATCGGTCATTATTGCTTCGAGGAAAGTGGTGGATTGTGAGGCGGTCGCTGATCAACTCAACGCGCTCGACGCTTCGGGATCTGCACGCGCGCTTTTGGGCGATGTTTCGACCGAGGACGGGGTGCTCGCCCTCGCGAACGCAGTCAAAAGTCAGACGGAGACGCTCGACATTCTCATCAACAATGCGGGAACGACATGGGGAAAGGATTATGAGCGGTTCCCTTACCACGCGTGGTCGCGGGTGCTTGACGTTAATATCACGGGGCTCTTCAATCTGACGCGTGAGTTGACGCCCGTGTTGAAAGCGGCCGCGCGGGACGAAGATCCAGCCCGGATCATCAATCTCGGCTCGGTCATGGGTACCCAACCGGTCGCGGAAGGCGCGTACTCCTACTCCGCGTCCAAGGCGGCCGTCCACCATTTGACGCGCATCCTTGCAAATGAACTTGCAAACCATCGCATCACGGTCAATGCGTTTGCACCCGGCCCGTTTCCAAGCAACATGACGGCCTTTGCGACTAACACGCCTGAAAAATCGGCACGCGTTGCAAACCGTGTTCCGATGGGGCGGGTGGGTGCGTCGACGGATATCGCCGGAGCGACACTTTTCCTGTGTTCCAAGGCGGGCGCTTATGTGACAGGAACTGTTCTTCCGATTGACGGCGGGCAGTCAGTTCAACACGGCGTCGCGCTTTTCACCTGATAGTTTTTGACCATGCCCCAGGACCTCAACGACGTCGCGCTGTCTTCTTATCTCTCCCGGCACGTTGAGGGATTTGAGGGACCGATCACAGTGACAAAGTTCGACACGGGGCAGTCGAACCCGACCTATCGCGTCGCGGCTGCGTCCGGCGTTTATGTTCTGCGGTCTAAACCACCGGGCACGCTTTTGAAGTCAGCCCATATGGTTGACCGGGAATACCGGGTGATGGCCGCCCTTGCCAACACCGCCGTGCCGGTGCCGAAAGTCTATCATCTCAGCGATGATGGCGACGTCCAGGATGACAACCCTATCGGTCGTACGTTTTTCATCATGGGCTTTGTCGATGGTCGGATTTTCTGGGATCCCGCTTTGCCAGATGTTTCCAGCAATGACGAACGCGGCGCGCTTTATGATGCGATGAATGGTGTTCTCGCAGACCTTCATGATGTGGACTTCACCTCTGTCGGTCTCAGCGACTTCGGGCGGCCCGGCACATATTTCGCCCGGCAGCTTTCCCGATGGGCCAAACAGTATGACGCCTCAAAGACCGAGGAGCTTTCAACGGTCGACACCATCGTCTCGTGGCTCGAAGACCGGCTTCTGGAAGATGATGGATTGGTGTCGCTGGTGCATGGGGACTATCGACTCGACAATCTCATTTTCCACCCGGATGAGCCGCGCGTGATCGCAACGCTCGACTGGGAGTTATCGACCCTCGGCCATCCTTATGCGGACCTTGCTTATCAGTGCATGCAGTGGCGGCTGCCCAATGAGGGCGCATTTCGAGGGCTCGGGACTGTCGACCGCGCAGCCATCGGGCTTCCGAGCGAGGAGGATTATGTGGCACGTTATTGCGCGCGACGCGGCATCGACGGCATCGCAAACTGGTCGTTTTATCTGGTTTTCAGCTTCTTCCGGCTTCTTGCGATCCTGCAAGGGGTTTACAAGCGCTCGCTCGATGGCAACGCGTCCAACCCTGAACGTGCCAGGCTTTATGGTGCTGCCGTGCCGCTTCTCGCGGAGATGGCTGTTGCTTGTATCCGCGAAGAAAAAACGTAAAGAACGCGGACGAATAGGAAAGCCGCGATCACAGTGCGCCCTCGCCTTGACGGTCCCCCTCACGGCCCATGAGCGGCATCAGCGCCCAAAGCCCAAACAATGGGCCGGGTAAGAGCAGCAAGAATGCATTTTGCACCCCGATCGCTTCCACAGCGTAGCTTACGAGTTGAATGCTTACGACCGAGAGGCCAAACCCGATCGCGTTGACATAGGTCAGCGCGGAGCCGACCAGTTCGGGCGGCGCATATTTGGCGTTCATCGTGGAATACTGCGCCGAATCGCCAATTACCGTGATGCCCCAGACGAGAAGGTACAGCACAAAGATCACCGGCGGCGTGAAGATCATCAAAGGCGCGATGAGACAGCAGAGGCCCGAGATCAACAGGTGGTAAAACGCAACCGGCGCGCTGCCCCGCTTCAATGCGACAAGACCGCTGACCACACAACTCAAACCACCAATCGCGATGATGCAAAAGGACAGGAACGGCACATTCCAGCCCGTTTTATCATGGGTGGCGAGATAGAGCAAAACGAGCGCGGGCATGAACACCCACACTGTGTAAAGCTCCCACATATGGCCGAAATAGCCAAAGCTCGACGCGCGAAAGCGTTTTGATCCGAAAATCACCAGGAAGGCTTTTGGGTCGAAGGGCGCGCCCGCTTTCAAAAAGGGGCCGTCAGGCACCGACATGTACATGATCACGCCCCCGATGGCTGCGATGAGGGACACCGTCACCATCACATATTCCCATGGCAGCGTCTGGCCGACGCCACGAATGAGATGCGGCAGCGCCGTTCCCACAACAAGCGCGCCAACGAGATATCCGAGCGCCCTACCGAGGTCCCTGTCAAACCAGCCGGACGCGATTTTCATGCCGACCGGATAGATGCCCGCCAGGAAAAAGCCGGTGGCAAAGCGCAGCACCACGAGAAAAGAAAACTCTGACGGTGTGAGCGTCGTTGCTACTGTGGAGAGGGCACCGAGAAACGAACAGGCGAGGAAAAGCTTGCGCGGAGAAACGCGGTCGGAAATTGCGAAAAAAGCGAAGACCAGCGTTCCAGTTATGAAACCGAGTTGGACTGATGACGTTATGTAGCCGAGCGCATCGGCGGAAAGGCCCCAGCTTTTTTGAAGATCAGGGATCACCGCATTGCCAGCGAACCAGAGCGACGTTCCCGCAAATTGTGAAATGACAATGACAGGCAGAATATGTGCGGGGCGTTTGGTCATGAGACTTCCCTGAAGCGTATCGCACCCACACATGATGGTCGCCCATGCGTCAATGGATGATTGCGCCCAACCGCGGTTTTTATCGTCAAATGCCCGTTATGACTTATCGTCGACCGCCAATATCCGCGTTCCCTGCCCCTCCAGGACAACGGCGCTTAAGACCCCGCTTGAAAAAGCTCCCGAATCCACGTTGATGCGATTCGCCCTGATCTCGACTTCGGAGACCGGTGTATGCCCATGCACAATCCGCTTTGAAAGCATGTGTTGTGTTGAGAGGAATGGTTCCCTTATCGTCATCAGTGCCGTTTTCGGTTGGCGTTCCAAAGGGATGGTAGGGTCTACTCCCGCATGGCAGAAGAAATAGTCGTCAAAAACGAAGAAAAACGGCAGAGCGCGCAGAAATATATGGTGACTCGGCGGCGTCAGGGCGTCGAGTGCCCAACGAACTTTTTCTTCTTCATGCCGGCCAATCGTGTCCATTTCATCGACAATCGCCCTTTCACCCTCGCCGAGCCGCTGGGAACATGACTGGCGGTAGCTTTCAAACGTCGCATCGCCGCCATATGACAACCACCCCGCCAGCGAGAGTTTACGGTCCAGAAAGTCGGTACAGGCCTGTTCGTGATTGCCGCGCAGGAAAACCAGCGACTGTTCTGCACTTTTGGCGCTTTCACGGCGCGCCATCAGTTCGGCAATAACATTGGCTGAATGCGGACCACGGTCGACATAATCACCGATGTATACTTCCAAACTGTGATGATGCTGCCCATTTGCCCGGTCGGCATCTATGGCAGCCAGCATCTTGCCCAGAAGATCAAACCGACCGTGAATGTCGCCAATTGCGTAAATGCGGACGCCCTCGCGGATCGCAGCCGGGTGCGAGCGCTCTGCGGTCGGCGCTGTTGCGGGCTGGTGCTTGAAAAAGTGGCGTGGCAACACTGCGGTTAACTTCCCCTTATGGGCTTGGCTCATTCCTTAGCTAGCATTGCGGGGTTAATCAAAAGAGTCACCGGCCTATCGATCAACTCGTTGCGAGATGGCCGTCGCGACTGGCAAACGTCACCAGCAAACAAAAAGCCCGGCGGAAGGCCGGGCTTTTTTTAGGAAGACATTTCCCGTCCAATCTTAGTCGTCGACCAGGTTGATCGCGTCGATGATCGGATCGCCGATGGAACCAACGTTGTTCAGGATCGTGAGGACTTTGTTGATCTCGGTGGTCAGTGAGTTTGCCACAAAGATCACGTCACCATTTTGCATACGGAAATTCTGGGTGAGGAAGTATCCACCCGGCTTGCGCAGGTCAAACTGGAAGATCACCGGAATGAATTCCGAGTCAAAGCGGGACAAATCGAAGTTTGCGAAATTCAAGCGATGGGCGTGAACCTTACGGTGCAGGAAGACACGCGATGGGTTTGCGCGCTCATCAAGAAGACCGCCGGCGAGGCCAATAGCATCAGACACCTTGATGTCGTTGTCGAGGAAATCGAAGCGACCGTTCTGGCCAGAGGCGCCAACTGCGACGAAGGTCCGGCGCTGGCGGTCGATGGTGATGATGTCCTTTGGAAGAACGAAAATGTTGTCACGCTCACTTTTGACCAGTTCTTCGTAGAACATGGAAGCGCTGCGACCGCGTCGTTTCAAGGTCACACGTGTTTCCTGGCGAGGCGTGGAAATGCCGCCCGCGCGTGACACGAGATCCAAGATGCGTTCGCCAGAATTCGAAACTGAGAACCTGCCAGAATTGTTCACATCACCGACGACCGACGCCTGGTCTGCCTCGGTGGACAGGACACTGACGACAACTTGCGGCTCAAGCGCGCGATTTTCTAACCGGCTCTCAATGTCTGCGGCAATCGCCTGCGGGCTGCGACCGGAGACCTGCACCAATCCGTCCACATAGGGAACATTGATTACACCGCTGCGTTCAATGCGCTGTGCGGGCAACTGCACGAAGTTGCCAGGACGCGTACCAGCTGTTGTCGGAATGAAGAGACCGCCTTCTGACGATTCGAAGATGGTCAACTGGATGACATCACCCGGACCAATCGTCACCGTCGGAGGTGTGTTGCTGCCGCCAAATGTTGATGCGATAGACCCGCCGCGACCAACCGTGAAGTGAGACAACACTTCCTGGTCGAGATCAACGAGAACGTAATCGAACGGTACAGCCTCGCGTTCAGGATCTGAATAGGATGCGACTGCATTTGACGCCACTTTTCCGCCGCCCGGGCCTGATTTCGGCAGCGCACCGCACGCTGCAACGGAAATGGACAGGGCGCTCATCAGAAGTATTTTTTTGATTGTTTGCATTTCGCAGCTTTCAAGCATTAGGCGGAATCGCACTCGTCGGAAAGTTGACAGGACTATAATCCAAAACCGATTTATCACACCCTAAAGTTTCAATTTTCCAGACGGTTTCACAGTTCTTGTGATAAAATTATCACGTCAAATTGCCCGCCCCGAAGTTCCCTGAAAACGCCGGTAATTCAGTTGTTTCAGTTCGAAACATCTTCCTTAAGGAACGTGGTTAACCTCACCGAAGCGCACTCGTCACACAGTTGCGTGGTCCCGTCAATCTTGTCGTGGGCGGGCGGTCGGCCCACATGCCGATTCCCTGCGCTTCCGCTCGATCCTGTGCCGCGCGATGTCGACCTGTTGAGGCTGAAAATGCCCAACCCTGCGATACGACCCAGTCGGCGACATCGACGCCGCATTTCAGGCAATGGGCCTCAGCCGGGTTTTGATCCGTGCCAGTCTCGGGGCCAACGATGCGACATTGCAGCCGTTGGCCTTGGACGAACTGTTTGAACTTGACGCGGGCGTGTCCTCCACAAAGCCACTTTTGATCCTCGCGCCCTGGACATCGTGCCGCCTTATCCAGCGGCTGAATGTCGGCAACACGCACGACGCCGACGGACGTGTCCATAACACCCGCGCTGCGACTTCGTTTCACGTCGATGTCGACGAGTGTTTCCTTACACCTGGTCGCGGGGGACGGAACAAAATTGGCCCGTTCAACCTTGCCGTCCCTGTAGATCGGACCCGGCGTCACAACCCCCTCGCCCACCAGCCGTACACTTTGCACCGTTTCGCTCGCCGTGTTCGGGTCTTGCGCAGGGCCATTGTTTGATCCCGCTTTTTGATCTGCAAAGGTGGCGATCTCCCGCCAGCCGAACGCAACATGGCATGGATCGCCAGAAATCTCGGCCTTTGATGGTTGGGTTTCGTTTTGCGCCGTTGCTGTCGGCGTCTGATCGACGGTTTCAGCTGCTTTCAATGTCTCAATCACCTGTGCAGCTGGTTCAGGCCGACGCTCGACCGCAGCGAACGCGGGGGCCAATTCCGGCCGAGTGTTCAGCGCTTCCGGAAAAACAAGGGGTTCGGGCGGCGCGAAGGATAACGCGACGCTCTCTGAAAAAGAGGCATTAGCACGTGCGACCAATTCGCTGGGCGCGAGAGAAGCTGTCGCCTCCTCACGTGGAGCGGAAGCGATCGTCGTTACCGGTGAACGATCTGGCCGAACTGACGGCTTTGGTGCATCTGATTGTTCAGAAACGTCTGATGTATCTGGAGAATTCTCTGCGACCTCAACTGTTTCGTCATCATCGTTGGGGCTTGTCACGCTATTTTCTGCGCTCTCCGCCTCCACCTCAGTCTCATCCGCCGCGTCATTGACGATGGTCTCTTCGCCCTCACCGATGACTGGCGCCTCTATTTCTTCGTCGCGGGCTTCTCTCGGACGTGGCGTCACTGATGCGATGAGTACGGCATCGCGAGATGGCCGTGCCTGCGGCGCGGGGGCCGGGCTTTCAGCCGTCGGTGTTTCTGACGTATCAGGAGACAGGGCGGGCACTTCTGCAGATGGTGTGCCGCCTCTATCCACCTGACCTGTCGGAACTTCCGATGCCTGCAGCTCCTTTGGAGTCGTTACACGTTCATAAGCACCATCCCCTCCGCCATCGGCTGTTGGCGGTGCGAGGACGGCGTTTGTCAATGTGGATGCGGGACGCTCGAAAGTGGGTGCATAGGTCTCAAGTCGCCCGGCCGAGATAATGGCGCCAGGCAGCCTGTTGGTTGGCCTGCCGTCGGCGGACGTGTCCTCAGCGGTCGCTAAGATACTCCGTAGCCGTCCTGCAAAGTGTGCGACGAGACCCACATGCTCGAGGTTTTGATCTGCCAGTGGGTCAAAGTTATCAAGCTCTGCCCTTACTGCTAGAAACGGCGACTTCAGGGGCGTTTCCGCACGCGTATTCGCGGATATGCTGTGATCCATGGACACGAAAAACCCCGCCGCAGCAAACGACAGGGTTATCATTACGATCAGGCTTGAGTGGATGCGAAACGTCATACTCAGACTTTCACGTGATGCTAATTACGGGTCTCAGCCCTTATTAAAACACCAGCCTGATGGTGTATGCAACGCTTCGGAACTGCCTTAAAGAGAAGACGGGCTTACTGAGCCTGCGCCGCCACCGCCGCCTGGCACACCACCGTCATCTGAGTCACCCGCGCCCGGCGTTGTCACCGCTGCGAAAGTGGCGTCATCGTCAAAAGTCGGGTTGTTCAATGAAGGGGTGAAAGATGGCGTGAATGCCAATTGAGGCACAGGGCTGCCTGCTGGACCGAAAGCTGGTGTCGGCGTATTGGCCGGATCAGTCGTGGTCGCGAAGGAAGTCGCAATGTTGCCCGCTGAGCCAACAACACCCTCGCCGTCTGAGGCAGTACCGACTTCAGAAGTCGCCTCGTTTCCGGTCGCTGATGCAAAAGCGATTTCGAAAGCCTGATTTTCGGCTTCGACAACTTCAGTCTGGAGAATTTCACTCACTTCCTGAGATGCCGCTGTCCACTCCAGGACAGCCTGGGCGAAACCCGCGCCGACTTGCGCGTTTTGCGACGAATTCAGGCTACCAAGAATTTCAGTGATCTGCTCTGCCGTACGGTAGTCAGACACGATCAAGGTGCGGACGAGATCGGAAATCCCGGTTACGCCACTGTCGGCCTCCAGGATGAAATCTCGTGGAGCCTCAAAGAACCGCACAAGTTCTTCAGCAGAAAGGAGATCACTTGCCTCAGGCAGTGCAAAGCTTGTCGCAGCATTCTGCGCCAAAACTGCCATTGCACTTCCCGTCACCAAGCTCGTTGCAATTATGGTTGCCGCCAATTTCGATTTCAAAGTCATGTCAGCAAAATCTTTCCCGGTTGGTTTGATACAAGCCGCGTTATCCCGTATTAGTCTGTCGCAATAGTAAATTCAACATTTTTCATCAACGTTTCATTTATTTAGTTAAGAGAAAAATTGCCCCAAAACGCCGTATTCATACGTGTCTTCTTGGTTTAAATGAAACGATGTCGACCCTCCAAGACACCTTTCGCTGGATTGCTTACCTGATCACAGGGCTTGCCGTTTTGCCCCTCGGCGCGGTTGATCCAATGCCGCTTTCCTTCTCGATCTTGGCAATCTGCATTTTCTTTCTGATCGCCATCGCGACGATGAAACAGGAGGCGGACCGACGTCAGCTTCTCAGCTATTCATTTGGTGCACTCGTCATCACGCTTTTATGCATCATCGCTGCCGCTGTCATGCAAGCCAATGCCAATGCCGTGTTCTCTCTTGTCGGAGATTCTGACCTTCCGGAACTCACCACACCATCAAACACGGTCATGGTCATCGCGACAGAACTCTCCCGCGCCCTCCCATTCCTTTCAGTACTGCTCTTTTTCACCGGCTGTATTGCAATCATTCAAAGCCGTCTTTCGGCCAATCGCATGATCGACTTTTGCGCCAATTTCGGCATCGTCTTCGCCATTTTCGGCCTCATTCAGTTTCTTCTTTTTCCAGACAGGCTCCTAATCTTTGAGAAGAAGGCTTATCTCGACAGCCTGACGTCGTTCCTGGTTAACCGAAATCACGCCGCAACGTTCATCGGTGTCGGGATTTTGATGCAGATGGCGCGAATCACGCGAGAGTGGTTCTGGAAGCGCGAACTGCTCACAATACCCATGCTCATTTACATCTTATGCCTCTTGGCGAGTGTGGTCGCGCTCGGTCAGACCTTATCGCGCGCCGGGGTTTTTTCGACGGTCGTGGCAGCGCTCTTTTTTCTCTTGGGAGCCGGCCTCATCAGCACCATGAAACGAAAAAACCGCCCCTATGGCGGCCGCACAATCTGGCAGACTTTCGTCATTCCCGTTGCGATCTTGGGCATCGTCGCCGTCATCTTGCCTTTGACATTTCAACCGCTCGTACAGCGCGGATTTTCGTCTCTGGCGACCGATGGTCGACTTTGCACATATGAGACGACAGTCTCGGCAATTGCGCGCGCGTGGCCTTCTGGCTACGGAATCAAGCAGTTTGAGGTCTTGTTTCCCGCGTTCCGCAACGCCGAATGCGGGATATTTGGCATCTGGGATTTTGCACACAGCGTTTTTCTCGAAGCGTTGTTTAGCGTCGGCATTTTCGCAATCCCAATCGCGCTGGGGCTTTTCATACCGCTGATTATAACATTTTTGCGCGGCATCTTTTCCCGCAGACGCTACTGGTTTGCGAGCCTGATCGGTTTGTCGATCATCCTCCTGCTTACCCTCCACTCTCTTTTGGATTTTTCGCTCCAAATCCATGGCGTTGCCATTTACTCAGCGATGTGTCTTGCCGCCCTTGCTTCAGCATCGCTCTCGTCCTC
The DNA here is from genome assembly GCA_039818625.1 of Pseudomonadota bacterium. Lineage (GTDB taxonomy): Bacteria > Pseudomonadota > Alphaproteobacteria > Rhizobiales > JACESI01 > JBCBTO01. The sequence continues at coordinate 6,707 of JBCBTO010000013.1, read as the reverse complement.
ATCGAAAACTCGCGAACAAACGATGCCGCCGGATGAATCGAGCCGCGAAGAGGATGTCGATGAGCCCGAGCCGAATGTCGCGCAAAATACATGATGCGCACTGGAAAGAGCGCTTTATCGAGTGGCGGCAGAGGCGAACCCGACGAAGGTTAAGCATAGCGGTGATAAACCAGTCGGGTGACAGTTTACCTTCACGTCTTTTTTGACTGTAAACAAATCACTAAATCGGTTAGGTTCGCGCCAATACCGGTGACAGTTTGCGCGATAGCACATCACCGACGGGGCGGCGTGACGGTTCTCGTCTCAAGAACCGAATGTGTTGAACAAACAATCAGATTGTGACGAAATGCTGAACAGACCGACATCAAGTTTCGATCCTCACGGCCTTGCAGCAAGCGCGGAATCCGCGCTTGAGGGCAACAAGCTCAATATTGAAGAATTGTTTCGTGCTTTGCGCCGTCAATTCGCCTTGATCTTTGCCCTCACCTTCATCGGCGGCGTATTAGCGGTCGCCTATGTCATATCCGCCGTTCCTATATACGAATCGACTGCCAAAATTCTGATTGATGGAAAGCAATTGAACATTGGCCAGGAGCAATCTTCGCGTAATGCCAGCATTGTGACGGATGAAGCTTACGTTTTGAGCCAAATCGAGCTTTTGCAATCTGAAAAACTGATCCTTCAGGCGGTTGAAAATCACGACCTCGAGAAGGAGCCGCTTTTTGCTGAAGAGCAGGAAGCGAGCTTTTACCAGTCCATGGTCGAAAGCGTCGTTTCCGTAGTTCGCACATTCTTGTCTCAGCCGGACGCTTTCGTGAGCGAGGTCGATGCCGAACTCGAGGCCAAAAATGCCGTTGTCGGCCTTATTCGCGAAGAACTCGAAGTACGTCTTCAGCCCAACACTTATGTGATCCTCGTCACATATCGTTCGCCCTCCCCGCAACTGACGGCAAAGGTGACAAACGCGGTCGCAGAAGCCTATATTCTCGATCAGTTGGAATCAGGTTTTGAAGCAACACGCCGGGCCAGTGAATGGTTACAAGTGCGCAGTGAAGAGCTTCGCAAAAGCGCCATCGATTCCGAACTCAAGGTCGAAAAGTTTCGGCGCGAGAACAACCTTTTCACAGCTGACGGGCGGCTCTTGTCCGAACAACAGCTTGATGAGTTGAACACGCAGCTCGTTCTGGGCCGTGCGCAAGTGGCTGAAACACAGGCAAAATATGACCGCCTGTCACAGATCATTTCATCGGGCAATCTCGATGCCTCAGTCGACGAAGCGCTCGAAAGCCAGGTTATTGCGGATTTCCGGGCGCAGTTCCTGGAGGCCAGCAAACGCGAGGCTGATATTTCCGCGCGCCTCGGCGAAAATCATGAACGTGCCAATCGTCTTCGCAAAGAAATGGCGGAATTGAAACGCCTTATCTTTGACGAGCAGACCCGCCTTCTTCAGGTGGCCGAAAGCGAACTTCAGGTTGCTAAAGAGCGTGAGAAATCGATTTCGACAAGCCTGCGCAGCATCGTCGGCGTCAATGCCAGTGCGAATGTCGATTCGGTGCGCCTGCGTGAATTGGAACGGGAAGCCGAGACCTATCGCGAGTTGCACAAACTCTTTCTCGTGCGCTTCAACGAATCGATCCAGAACCAGTCGTTCCCTGTCACCGAAGGACGGATCATCAACTTCGCGAAAGTGGAAGATGACGCGGCCTCACCGAACAAACCGGCCATCTTGTTCCTCGGGCTCTTCGCCGGCGGGGTCATCGGCCTCGGCATCGGTGCTGTGCGCGAACTGCAAGACCGTGTCTTCAGACTGAGCGAGCAGGTTCGGGAGAAGCTGGGCATTGAATGCATCGGGTATTTCCCGGAACTTGAAATTCCCTTCACGAAGAAGAACCCGCGCAATTCCAGCATTTTGAAATATGCCGCGGATCACCCCTACTCCCAGGCGACTGAAGTTGTGCGCGCCATGAAATTGGCAATTGATCTGAGAGCAGGATCGCATTTCGCAGACCGCGCGGTGGTGTTTTCGATGACATCGACGCTGCCCGGCGAAGGAAAAACGACGATTTCGTCCAACCTCGCGCATCTCATCGCATTGCAGGGAAAACGTGTTTTGCTGATTGATGCCGACCTCCGTCGCCGGTCGCTAACCAATGCTCTTCTGCCAGATTCCCGCGCAGGATTGGTCGACGTGCTGATGGGTACGCACACGCTGCAAGAAGCACTTCAAAAGCAAAGTGAAAAAGGTCCTCATATTCTGGCGGCCGGATCATCGCAAATGCAGAATCCGGTGTCCGACCTGATCGCGTCGACGGCTATGGCGGAGATGCTGGAAAAGGCCCGAAACTTCTATGACTACATCATTGTCGATCTTCCGCCGAGCGAGCCCGTCGTGGATGCCCGCGCCTTCCTGCAACTCACGGACTTCTTCATGCTTTGCGTTTTGTGGGGCCAGGCAAACCGCGTTGCGGTGGCGACCAACTTCCGCAGTTTCGGGGAGTTGCGTGAGAAATGCATCGGTGCACTTTTCACCCGTGTCGACCCGCATGAACTGCGCTCTTACCAGAGCTATGGTGTGGGCGCTAATTCTTACGGTCAGTCCTACTACCTCGAATAGAATCAATGCTGAGGCTTGTTGCAAGCGGGATAGGTTTGGCCCTGACGATCTTCGCTGGCGTATTATTCGTCGGCGTCTCGTTTGCCGTTCCCAGCATCAACTACTCCAAACAGTTTTCCACGTCACTATCGCGATACGCGACAACGGCGCAAAGCGGTTCGGCACGCCTTTCCGAAATCCGCGAGACTTATCTTGATTCTCCGGGCACAACACTGGCTTGGCAGCTGTGCCTCGCTGATTATGTGAATGCCCAGGCCCATCTGTCGCTGATGATGCTCGACATCACGGCGCGCTATCAGAAAGAAGCGCTCCCAGACGCCCTCGCTGAGGCCGACGACGTGCTCAAGGCGAAGCTGCGCTGCACGCCCACAGACGGCAACACATGGCTTCAGCTTGCGAAAGTCAAGCGTGCGCAGGGCGACGACTGGCTTTCTCATCTGCGCCAATCGAGGCGGTTTTCCTCAGCGAATTATCTGGCAATACGGGAACGCCTTTCCCTTCTCGTCATTGACCCCGACAGTTGGAACGAAGAGGCCGTGAATGCCGCAGTTGAATTGTCCATTTTCTTCGATCAGGGTCGCTTTAACGACATTGAAGCCCTTTATCTGATCGCGCATGAAACAGTGCGGCCGGTTATCCTCGATACGCTCGAACGGGTGCACACGCAAAAGTGGGAACGGCTCACAAAGAAGCTGAAAAAACTGTCGGTTCGTACGCCCACATGATCGTCTCAAGCGATTGAGGTTCAGGCGGCGGGAGTGAAAAGAATGTTCCTTTTGACACTGCAACCCATCCTTTTCGGTCTCATGTTGTCGGTCCCGCTCATCCTCACGTTTGGCACTGTGAACGCAAGCGCGATTGACACCCTTTACGTATCGTCACGCGGCGCGGGGTTGGAAGATGGATCATCCAAACGAAATGCCCTGCCCGTCCGCCGATTGTCGAGGACGCTTGAAGCGCAGTCAGGAGACTTGCGGGTTTTGTTCGCGAGAGGCACCCACCGGATCAAACACGCCATCGTCATTCCGCCGGAGCGTGCGGGTTTTCGTACGATCCTGGAAGGTGTCGGCCGAGCAACCATCGATGGTGGCGAACGCCATCTGTCAAGAAACGCCAGGCCGCGTACCACGGCCATAGAACTCGGGACCGGCAATGTGGAGGTCCGGAATCTGACCTTCATCAATGTCGGACACTGCATTCGCGCCAGACAAATGGCCGATGTGAATGACGTGGCGATTGAGGCGATTACCGCCAAAAACGTTCATATGTGCATCGTCGCCTCACCGCGACCGGGAAAGACAGCGCACAACTGGTCGGTGAACAGGCTTAAGATCCGGGGCTACTCAAAAGCAGGCTTACGATTCGCGGGCAAAGGTGCGCGCAACATAAAGTTGACCAACCTCTCCCTTGACGGCAAAGGAGGGGCACAGGAAACCGTTTGCCACGTTGGAGGCATTCAGCTCAAGGCAGGCGTTCAAAACGTCCAGGTGAGTGACGCGCGTATCCGCAACAATGTGGGACACTGCGGATCGAAATATCAGCAAGGCGACGGCATAGAAGTCGACGACAAAAAAGGCGTTCCTCGTAATTTGTCCTTCAACCGCATTCGGATCCAGAACAGCGCCGACGGCGGTTTCGATCTTAAGGGAAAAAACATCAAACTCACCGACGTGCGCGTCACAGATGGGCGAGCGCAGAAATACGCCTTCCGCTTCTGGAACTATGACACTTACGAGTGCACGGGTTGTCGGGCACGGGGGGCGAAGGTTGCGACCGTTTTCATGCGCGACAGCCGCGTGCTTTTCAAAGCGTCCTCCCTGTCGAAAAAGCGTGGCACACCCTTTTGCAAAGCCGAGGGAAAGGGACCGTCCGAGTTAATCGAACGGGCGGGATCGACCCTCAAGCGCAAGACCGGATGTCGCAAGAAATAACCACGACAAACAACAAAGGGCTGCCAAATGGCAGCCCTTTTCATCATCATCGATTGCAGGTGCGGCCTCATACGATGATTTGATCGTCGTCCAAGAGGTCCTGGACTGATAGGTTCCGGTCAAAGTCCTTGATCTCGGCGAGAACCACGAACTCTTCGCCATCGCCATCAAGATCGACTTTCAGTTCGGTGCGGTTTCCCTTTTGCTCCAGAGACACGAACTTGTCGATGTTGTCTGCATTGATCTCAGCACCGCCGAAAACGGCAGACAAATCGAGTTTGTCGCCCTCGTTCTTGGAGAAGCCTCGGATCTCGTCCTTCTGGCCGTCGAGCGCATCGTCCCGCGAGAAGACGTAGGTATCAGCGCCTTTCCCGCCAACGAGAAAGTCACGACCGTCGCCACCGACCAAAATGTCGTCTCCATCGTCAGCAAAGAGGCGGTCATTGCCATCACCGCCGACGAGAACATCGTCGCCTGTGCCGCCAGACAGCCTGTCATTGCCTGATCCGCCGTCCAGAAAATCGTCGTGCTTGTCACCGTTGAGACGGTCTGCGCCGTCGCCGCCGATCAAGACGTCGTTGTCACGCCCACCGAACAAACGGTCATTACCAGCACCGCCGGAAATGAAGTCGTTGCCTTGATCGCCGCGGTAGCGGTTAGACCCTGCTGTGCCGACGTAGTAGTCGGCTTTCTCATCGGATGAGCGATCATGTTCGTTTTCAAACGCCTCGAACAATGTGTCGCGCACATCTGAATAGCTCTTGTCCCAGTTTTCAGGCTGAGGTTCAAAGACTGGCCCCTCAGCACTCAGCTGCGCAGACTGTGCTTCAACACCGTCCTTGTCCGCCGTAAACTCTGACATCACCAGCCGGTCTTCAGATGCGGGTTCTGGCGCTGGTTCTGGAATTACAACCGGTTCGGCATAGCCAGCGAAAACGCCGTCTTCGATCAAAAGTGTATCGGAGTAAGGACCAAATTCGCCGTTTGCCTCGTAACGGACGCGGATTTGCGCATCACCATCAACAACGCTTGAAATGTCAAAACGCGGATCACCGATTGGCGGGAAACCACCTTCAACGCCATCTATGGTCAAAGGCGTCCACGTGCCGTCTTCTTCCTGGATTTCGATATGGGTTTTTTCCACGCTTGTGGCGAAAAACGGATCGATTTCAGGCAGCGGGTTGTGATCGAGTTCGACGATACGCGCGAGTGTCTCCTCTACGCTCAGGCCCTCGCCGCGCACGTCATCGGCGTCCGGCCGCGGCTTGCCGTTCCACGTCGTGTTGTAAAATGAGATTTTGGCGTTTGGTCCACCAAGCCAAGCCAAGGCCTGACCATTTTCGCTCGACAGTTCAGAATTCGCGATGATGATCTCGGCACCTTCGTGGGCACGCAAGACCCGATAGGCCTCTTCGAACGTCGCGTTTTGGATGTAGATCACCGATTTGTTGTCGACAATACCGTCTGAGAAATTCTCGGCCGTGATGTCGCGGAGGTAAACCGGCGCATTTCCCCGCTCGTTGGCGATAAAGTCCGTGTTGGGACTTGTGCGATAACTCTCTAGAACACCAATCTGTCCGTCAGCCGTCACGCGTTGGATGTATGTCGTATCCGTGGTCTCAGGAGCGAAACCATCGCCACCCTTGCCGCCCAATCGAAACGCAACACCATATCGGCTGTTGCCAAGCTCGAGACCGTCGAATGTCACGTCGTAAACCGTCGCGCCACCCGTACCGACCAGAACAACGCCATTGCGCGTATCAGTGATATCGACGTCGATGATAGAGACCGTGTTCGTGTCTTCACCCGTCAAGCGCACCGCATAGTTGTTGCTGCTCAACTCTTCAGATTCAATAACAGTATCCGCCGTGCGCACTTCCACGCGCTGTTCTTCAACCCGGAGGAACTGGTTTCCATCACCATCAGTTTCGAAGTAGAGCTTTGGTTGACCCAAAGAAAATCCATTGCCCGCGCTGCTCATGCCGCTTATCTCCAGTAGCCTATGCGAAGATTTTTGCAGGCAGGTGATAAAATAACCGCAACAAGAAAGGTCAATATTTAACTAATTTGCTGCACCCCTGAAAAATATGACAAATCCGGACTTTGATGGTTAAAGCTGAGTAAAGTTCTCAGTGTGCCAGGACATTTCGATTGAATTATTA
>JBCBTO010000012.1:0-17737 GCA_039818625.1 Pseudomonadota bacterium | reverse complement strand
GGTCAATCTCGTGCGCACGTCTCTGGAGGGGCCTTTTGTTTTCGCTGACATGGGCGCTGTCTATGCCGGGTGGGCCGCTCCGCCAGCGAATGCGCCAGGTGGCCCGGCAAAATCAGAAAACATTCGACCAGGCTCGCGATCAAAACACAGATCACCACAATGGGGATGGCGCCCATGATCTGGCCGACCACATCGCCGATCAGGAGCATCGGCCCAAAAGCGGCGGCAGTGGTAAGGCTCGCGGCCACGACAGGCATCAGCATCCGACCCGCCCCACGCTCTGCAGCAACGTCTGATGGATCGCCCATCGCGTGGCGGGTCGCGGTGTGTTCGCCGACGACGATCGCATCATCGACAATGATACCGAGCATCATCAACAGTGCGAAGAGAGACACCATGTTGATCGATTGCCCGGCTATGAGCATCACGCCGAGGGTCGCAGCAATCGCGACCGGAATTCCGGCGGTGACCCAGAAGGCAACGCGTGCATTCAGGAACACGAACAAAACCGCCACGACGAGCAGCAGTCCCCCAATACCGTTTTTGAGGAGAAGCTGAATACGGGCCTGCAGCGCCTCCGTCCTTCCGCTGTCCGATACGATCTGCAGAGATTGCGGAAAAGTCTGCTTGGCTTCTTCGATATAATCATCGACGATGGCGGACATTGCGAGCGCATCGCTGCCAGAGGCGCGCTCAATACGCATCGAGATCGCGGGATTCCCGGCAACGAGCGCGCGCGTTTCATCATCGTCAACACCGCGCTCAACACGCCCGATATCGCCAACTGTGATCCGCTCTCCGGTCTCAAGCGTGCGCACTTCAATGTCGCGCAACTCCCGCCGGTCGGCACCATTGGCAATCGTACGCAGCTGTTTGTCCACCGCGCCCTCAAGATCGCCGGACGGCAAATCAAGCGTGTTGTTGCGAATAACCGTCGAAACATCACCGATGGTCAGGCCAAGCTGCACCAGCACACTCTCGGGGATATCAACTTTGACTTCCTCATCGCGGAGACCGGTGAACGTCACCCGATCAATCCCGCGGTCCAGAAGATCATCGCGAATACGCTTCGCAAACCGTCGGATGGTTGTCTCCGGAAACGGTCCGTGGATTTTCAGATCAGCAACCCGGTCGAAAAAACGACCGACGACAATATCGGGGTCTTCGGACTCTTCCGGCAGCGTCGTGATACCGTCAAGCGCGGTTTCGATGTCGGCTTCGGCACTTTTGAGATCCGTTCCATCGTCATATTCGATGGTAACGGCCGCACCACCTTCCCGCGCAACGGAATTGATGGATTTCACATCATCGAGGAACCTCAGCTGCGGCTCGACAGCCGCAAGGATATTGGCCTCAACATCCTCCGCACTCGCACCCGGCCATGTGATGTTAACGGTTATGCGGTCGACGATGAAATCGGGGAAGAATTGGGTGTTCAGCTTCTGAACGGCAAAGATGCCGGAAATCAGAAGCAAAACCATGAGCAAGTTCGCCGCATTGTTGTGACGAACAAAAAGTCGGATGAGACCGTTTACGCGACCCGCATCCTGATCAACGGTGAGATTGGGGCTGTTTTGCATGGAACTGTCACCTTAACCACGTGGCCCAGTCGGCCCAGCAGACTGCGCATCGGATGCCTCGCCCGACGGACGCGCACCATCGGCAGCGGGCGTATCGGCACTTGAAAGACCGGACGTCTCGGTTTCACGCCCCTGATTGGACGATCCAGTCGCAGGTTCAGCATTGGATGGGGAGCTGTCTTCCAGACGCACCAGAAGACCGTCGCCCACTTCCGCTATCTGTGTCGTCAAAACGAGATCGCCATCTAAAAGACCATCGCGGACGATCACCGTGTCACGATCATAAACGGCGATATCGACTTTGCGGGATTTTAATCGGCTGTCATCGCCGACGACATAGACGGTGTTGTCCGGGAACAGCGCTGTGTCCGGCAATTCATATGTGTTCTGAAACACCTTGTCGGGCACCCGCACGGTCACGAACGCTCCGGGACGAATACCACCGGCCACGCTGCCATCGCTGAGCCGTGCAAAAAGTTCGACCCCACCCCGGTTCGCCGCAATCTGCGCACCGACACGATCGATCACGGCTTCGTAAGACTGCTTCGCATCACCAACTGTCCAGTCAACCTGAACAGCCCGCCCGATCAAGGTATCACCACCGCTGATGAGGCGCCCGTATTGCCCGTCGGACAATACGAAGCGGGCGTCGAGCGTATCGGCTTCAAAAAGCGTGACGAGGCTTTGATTGTTGGAAACGGTTTGGCCGACTTCCACATTCACCTCTTGAATAACCACATCGAACGGAGCGCGCAAAACCGTGTTCTCAAGCGATTGCTCGGCGTTGCGAACCTGAACGGCCCAGCGATCAACAGTCGCTTCACGGGCCGCCACCTGCGCGCGCTGCACATCGATATTCGCAGAGCTTGTGTCCACCGTCGATTTACGCTGGCTAACAACGAGCTGCCGCTCTTCCACCAAGCGCTGTGTAACGGTCCCACTTTCGAGAAGATCACGGGCACGGGCGAGGTCGACCTCCCCCCAAACGAGCTGCTCCTCCGCGCGCTTGAGTGCCGTTTCTTCCTGGGAAAGGCGCACTTTTGCCTCGGCAAGGGTGGCGCGCGCCTCCGCGAGATTGGCAACAGCTTCATCACGCGCAACCTCAAAGGAAAAGCGATTGATCTTCAAAAGCACATCACCTTTGGAAAGTCGGGCCCCGATCCTGAGCGCGGGGTTCACCTCAACCACTTCTCCGGCAACCAGTGCGGTGAGATTGAGCCGTCGACCGGCCATGACATCGCCAAACACGCTGATGACGGGCTGGTTGGTTTGCGCCGCAGCCGTCACCGTGTCGATGGTGTAAACCACTTCCTTGCGCTCGCGTTTCGGGCGCTCCTCGCGCGACGCTTCGAGTTGAAACATCATGAAGGTTGCCGCCACAAGCACGACCGCCATGACGCTGAGCTGCATGACACTGCGAAATGTCCAGAAGGCCGCGCGAGCCATAGTGCTGGATTTTTGACGCGTACGTTTCGCCCCTTCGCCGGGCAGAGCGCCCCCGCCAGCAGTGACAAGGCTTTTGCGAGCCCCGTCCATATCAAGGTCTTTGGATGAAGACGTATCCATATATGACACCCATTTAAATGTGCGCCGCCCCACGGATATGGGCGTGCTGGCTGTCAACCAACGCGCCCATAGATCAGTATATAGGTTGTTTCACCGGTAAAAACACCCACGAAAACCGACACGCGAAAGACATCTATTTGTGATCAACGGTTTGCGATGATTTCCTCGGCGGTTACCGAGTAGTCTTTCGCGCAAAACTCGCATTTGACCTCAATTTTCCCGTCCTTGGCAATGTCATGCAACTCGTCATCGGACATACCTTTCAAAACGGCCCAGATTGTCTCGCCGGAACACGAACAGTGAGCCGCAATTTTCTGAGGAGAAAAAAGCCGCAGACCTTGCTCGTGGAACAGCCGAAACAACAACGTTTCAACCGGGATATCGGGATCGGTGAGTTCTTCGTCGGAAACCGTTGAAAGCAATGCCTGCGCTTCAGTCCAGGCGTTGTCTTCCTCGTGGTCAAACGCACGATCATCGCCGTCACCGCCCGGTAAGTCGCGGATTTTCACGCGCTCCTCGGATTCCGGCAAAAACTGAACCAGCACGCCACCTGCCTGCCAGGTCGACAGGGGCGCGCCGTCATCGCCCGGCGAAACGAGTTCTGAAACACCAAGGCGCACGCGGGTCGGAATCTGCTCCGACTGCACGAAATAGGCGTGCGCCACCTCCTCAAGGCTCGCCCCTTCAAGCGGAACCATGCCTTGATAGCGCTGCATATGCTGGCCCTGATCGACGGTCATCGCCAGCACGCCCTTGCCGAGCAGATCTTCGGGCCGCGTTCGACCCTCGCGCTCTGCCTTTTCAACGGCCGCATCATCAAAGCGGGCATAGGCGCGGAGATTGCTCGGGGTTTGAAAGTCAACCACAAGCAAGTTCACCGGCCCGTCGGTTTGCGCCTGAAGGATAAATCGCCCGTCAAACTTCAACGACGTACCGAGAAGCGCGGTCAGGACGAGCATCTCACCCAGAAGACGCGACACCGGCGCGGGATAAGCGTGACTGGACAGAATTTCATTGAGAGCCGGGCCCATATGCAAGGCCCGTCCGCGCGTGTCGAGGGTTTCAACCGCAAACGGCAGCACCGCGTCCTTGCCCGCGGGCGCAACCGCGCTCAGATCCACGGCACCACTCGCGCCGCCTTTGAAATGGATGGTCGTCATACCTCACCCTCTTCAAGAGCCATATCCCGTTGATGACCGTAAGAAGCCGAACGCTCTCAAGCACCCTGACATTCAAGCGCTTTCGAGCGCCATTATGTTATACGCCGAGGCACCAGGCGAGAATGCCCTTTTGTGCATGCAGGCGATTTTCCGCCTCATCGAAAACAACCGATTGCGGCCCGTCGAGTACCGATGACGTCACCTCTTCTTCGCGGTGCGCTGGAAGACAATGCATGAAAATCGCATCCGGCTTAGCTGCCGCCATCAGGTGATCATTCACCTGATAGGGCATCAGGAGATTGTGCCGCCGCTCCTTTTCGTCATCACCCATGGACACAAACGTGTCCGTCACCACGCAATCGGCGCCCGCGACCGCCTCATAAGGATCGCTTGTGAGCGAGAACTGCACGTTGTGCTCAGCCGCCCAGTTAAGAACAGTCTCACTCGGTTTCAACTCCAAAGGCGTTGCAATGGCAAGTTCAAAGTCAAACCGCGACGCCGCATGAAAGAAGGAATTCAGCATATTGTTGCCGTCGCCGGTCCAGGCGATCTTGCGACCGGATATATCTCCGCGATGTTCCTCATAGGTCATGACATCCGCCATCACCTGGCACGGATGACTGTCATCGGTGAGCCCGTTGATAACCGGAACTTCAGAATGTTCAGCAAGTTCCATCAAACGCCCATGATCGGTCGTGCGGATCATGATTGCATCCACATAGCGCGAGAGAACCCGCGCGGTATCAGCAATGGTCTCGCCGCGACCGAGCTGCATTTCCGCGCCGGACAAGAAAAGTGTCTCCCCGCCGAGTTCACGCATCCCGACATCAAACGAGACCCGCGTACGGGTGGAGGGCTTGTCAAAGATCATCGCCAGAACGCGGCCTTCGAGAGGCCGATAGCTCTTGCGATTGGCCTTCATCGTGCGGCTAACCTGCAAAATGCCGCGCAGTGTTTGCGCATCATGATCTTTAACGTCCAGAAAATGGCGGGGGCTTGCCATGGCGACAATCGTGCTTTCAATAAGTTTGATGGGGAAACAGGCGTCAGGCGGCTTTCGAACGCACGCCAGCGCAGGCGGTTTCAAGGCTTGCAAGGGCGATATCGAGTTCGTCATCCGTCACGGTGAGTGGCGGCAGGACGCGCATGATATCCGTGCCAGCCGGGACGCTTAAGAGCTTGGCATCGCGCGCAGCCGCGATGAAATCGAGATTCGAACCACGCGTTTTCAAGCCGAGCAAAAGGCCATCGCCGCGCACTTCTTCCAGAACGTCACTGTTGGTGTCGACGAGACCGGCGAGCTTTTGTTTCAACACAAGACCCTTGCGCTTGACCTCATCCAGAAAGCCCTCGCCGAGCATCACATCAAGAACTGCGCAACCGACGGCCATGGCGAGCGGATTGCCGCCATAGGTCGTTCCGTGAATGCCAGGCGTGATCCCGGTCGATGCTTCTTCATTGGCAAGGCACACACCAACAGGAAATCCGCCGCCGATGCCCTTGGCAACAGCCATGAGATCGGGCGCAACGCCAGCGGCATCGCAGGCAAAGAGATGGCCAGTGCGTCCAACGCCGCATTGAACCTCGTCGAAAATCAAAAGGAGCCCGTGCTCATCACAAAGATCACGAAGGCCGCGCAGACATTGCGGCGGCACGGGGCGGATACCACCCTCGCCCTGGATGGGCTCCACGAGGATCGCCGCCGTCTTATCGGTGATTGCCGCTTTGAGTGCGTCGTGATCACCGAACGGCACCTGATCAAACCCGTCGATATGCGGTCCGAACCCTTCGAGATATTTGTCCTTGCCGCCGGCTGCAATTGTCGCAAGCGTCCGCCCGTGGAAAGCACCCTCAAAGGTGATGATCCTGTTGCGGTCTTCGTCACCTTTGCGCCAGTGATACCGCCGCGCCGTCTTGATGGCGCACTCCATCGCCTCGGCACCTGAGTTCACAAAAAACGCACGATCCGCAAAAGTTGCGGCAACCAGCCGCTCGGCCAGATCATTCTGCTCTGCGATGTTGTAAAGATTGGAAAGGTGCCAGATACCTTCCGCCTGCTTCTGCAACGCTTGCACCAGATGCGGATGGGCGTGACCGAGTGAATTCACCGCAATCCCGGACCCAAAATCGAGATATCGCTCGCCGGTCGTCGTCGTCAGCCAAGATCCTTCGCCAGATGCAAAGGTCAAAGGAATACGGTTGTAAGCGTTGTAGAGCGCTGGAGACGTCATGCGAACCCCGCCTTGGGTTGAGATTTCTGTGTCGATTTTGGGACGTTGGGGCGAGTCAAATCGCCGCATCGAAAATCGCTACTTACGTGAAATAGCAAAAGCCGCCCCTGAAGCGAGCGGCTTCCTAGGCATTTTTAGCATAAATCGCCCCTTATATGTCAACAACATGCTGTCATACACCGGTCCCAGACCCAACGGCACGCCATCCACACACGCAACCTTGAGGAAAAGACTCGCCTAGGTTGCAACCCGTCGCAAAGACTCGTTCTGATTCGTTGTGTCACATCGTCTTCTGGGGAAAAATTAAGCAATTGTTAAATTCGAAACGCATCGCGTTGCGATGAACGATGCATATATCGTAGGTTTAAAGGGTAATTAAGCACCAAATATAGTGCGGCAGTCCTGAACAAATTGCAAAAGACGATGCATCCCTGACGTGGGGTTGGGATGCAATCGTAGAAGGATTCTGCCGAGTGCAAGGGGATTGAAAGGGTGACCAATGGCTTGGACTGAAGATCGTGTTGAAACTTTGAAAAAACTTTGGATGGACGGATTGAGCGCGAGTCAGATTGCGCTTGAGCTTGGCGGTGTGACGCGTAACGCCGTCATCGGCAAGGTCCACCGCCTTGGACTATCAGGACGTGGCAAAACATCAACGTCAAGCAGGCCACGCCAGCCGCGCGCAAGCCAGACAACCAGCAGGCCGCGCACGCAAACCGGCGGAACTGTCGGCAATGCCGCGCTGAAGATGACGCCCGACGCGAGCCCGGACATAGCGCCCGCCCCGCGTCCGCAGCGCTTCGAAGAGCTCGTGATCCCGATTACGGAACGCGCCAACATAATGCAGCTGAATGAAAACACCTGCCGGTGGCCAATTGGCGACCCAACTGAGGATGGATTCCATTTCTGCGGCCGCAAGGCTGACGATGGCGTTCCATATTGCAGTTACCACCGACGCATCGCCTATCAGCCGATGGCTGACCGCAGGCGCGAAAAGCGGGCCGCAGCCGGCTAAATCGCAAGATAAGCTCGCAACAAACCCGGCCTCAAAAGCCGGGTTTTTCTTTATGCGAATTCCTGGGAAAACTTGTCGTCAAACGCGTATCCAGCGCCGCGCACCGTGCGGATCGGATCCTTCATACGCGACTTGTTGATCGCCTTGCGCAGCCGCCCGACGTGAACATCCACGGTCCGCTCATCGACATAAACATCGCGTCCCCACACACCATCAAGCAGTTGCTCGCGCGAAAAAACACGCCCCGGACGGTGCATCAAAAATTCAAGCAGACGAAACTCGGTAGGACCGAGGTGAATTTCACGCCCACCACGATAAATCCGGTGCACTTCGCGGTCGAGCTCAATATCACCCGATTTCAATGTGCTGGAAACAACCTCCGGCTTTGACCGGCGAAGCATTGCGGACACCCGTGCCATCAATTCAGGCACGGAAAACGGCTTCACAACATAATCATCGGCGCCAAGTTCGAACCCACGCAAACGCTCACTCTCTTCGCCGCGCGCGGTCAACATGATGATCGGCAAACGCTCAGTCTCCGGGCGTTGGCGCAACCGCCGACAAAGTTCAATGCCACTGATCCCGGGCAGCATCCAATCCAGAAGCAGAAGGTCGGGAATGCTCTCCTGGAGATAGACCTCGGCATCATCGCCACGCGCCACAACCTCGACCGTGTAGTCTTTGGCTTCGAGATTGTATTTCAAAAGCATGCTGAGCGGTTCTTCATCCTCAACGATAAGAATTCTGGGCGTCATGGATTGGATACCTCATTCGAAAAATCGATCACATCCCCCGATAGCTGCGAGCGCCGCTCGCCCATAGCCTGCCCTGTTACAAGATAGATCACGGTCTCGGCGATGTTCGTGGCGTGGTCACCGATCCGTTCGATGTTTTTGGCGCAAAACAGAAGATGCGTACAAAACGTAATGTTGCGTGGGTCTTCCATCATATAGGTGAGGAGCTCACGAAACAGCGACGTGTAGAGCTCATCAATCTCTGTATCGCGCGACCACACGGCATGGGCGAGGTCCACGTCCCGGACCGCCAGCGCATCGAGCACATTTTTCAACTGCGCGAGGCTGAGATCGGCCATCCGCTCAATGCCATGCAGAAGTCGTGTGTTCTGAAACTGACCGTTGACCGCGATTACCCGTCGCCCGATATTTTTCGCAAGATCGCCAACCCTTTCGAGGTCATTGGAGATCCGGATCGCAGAAATAATGACGCGAAGGTCCTGCGCCATGGGCTGGCGTTTCGCGATGGTCAGGATCGCAGCCTCATCAATCTCCCGCTGAAGATCGTCAATCGCCTTGTCCCGCGCCACCACTTCACGCGCCGCGGCGACATTCATCGTAACCAGCGCCTCAACGCCGTCCGCAATCATGCCTTCGGCCATCCCCCCCATTTCGGAAATACGGGAGATGAGGCTTTTCAACTCATTATCAAAAGCGCGGACGATATGGTCTGACATGTATTACTTCGCGACTTCGTCCCAACGTTAGCCGATACGTCCCGTAATATAGTCCTGCGTACGGGGATCGGAAGGGCTCGTGAAGATGTCGTCGGTCAGCCCCTCTTCCACAAGATTGCCCAGGTGGAAAAACGCCGTGCGCTGCGACACGCGGGCCGCCTGTTGCATGGAGTGGGTTACGATGACAATCGTATAGTTCTGGCGAAGTTCGTCGATCAGCTCTTCAACCTTTGCTGTCGCAATCGGATCGAGCGCAGAACATGGCTCATCCATCAGAATGACTTCGGGGCTCACCGCAATTGCGCGCGCGATACAAAGACGCTGCTGCTGACCGCCGGAAAGGCCGGTGCCCGGCGCATCAAGGCGATCTTTCACCTCTTCCCAAAGGCCAGCTTTTTGCAGGCTGGTCGCAACGATCTCTTCAAGCTCGGACTTGTTTTTCACGAACCCGTGGATGCGCGGACCGTAGGCGACATTTTCGAAAATCGATTTCGGAAATGGGTTCGGCTTTTGAAAAACCATACCGACGCGCGCGCGGAGTTCGACCACATCGACTTCTTTTTCATAAATGTCGTCGCCATCGAGGGTGATCCCACCCGTTACACGGCAGATATCAATCGTGTCATTCATGCGGTTAAGACAGCGCAGAAAAGTCGATTTACCGCACCCGGACGGGCCGATCAGCGCTGTCACCTGCCGATCCAGGATGTCGAGATCGACGTCGAAAAGCGCCTGTTTGTCTCCGTAAAAAACGCAGACCTTATCGCCCTGCATCTTAGCAGCGGAATTATTCGCCACATCCACCGAGGCTGTGGTTTGCTCGTCTTGCTCTTTCGCCATCGCTTGACCTTGCATCGCTTTCAACTCCTGCCCGAACTCTTACCAACGTCTTTCAAAGCGTTTGCGCAGAATAACCGCAAGCGCATTCATCACAACCAGGAACACCAACAGCACCATGATGGCAGCCGAGGTCTTCTGCTGGAACGCGGGCTCCGGGAAGTCGGCCCACATGAAAATTTGAACCGGCAGCACCGTCGACGGATCGAAGGGGCCCCCTGGAATGTCGACGATAAACGCTACCATGCCGATCATCAAAAGCGGCGCGGTTTCACCAAGCGCCTGCGCCATCCCGATGATGGTGCCGGTTAGAATGCCGGGCATGGCGAGCGGCAAAACGTGATGTGTCACTGCCTGAAGACGCGATGCACCAATACCGAGTGCGGCCTCGCGGATCGAGGGTGGCACGGACCGCAGTGCGGCGCGCGAGGCGATGATGATCGTTGGCAAGGTCATCAGGGCCAGAACCATACCACCGACGAGCGGGGCGGACCGGGGTAAACCGAAAATGTTGAGGAACATCGCGAGCCCTAGAAGACCGAACACGATCGACGGAACGGCTGCGAGATTGTTGATGTTCACCTCAATGAGCTGGGTCAACCGGTTTTTCGGCGCGAACTCTTCAAGATAGATCGCAGCAGAAACGCCAATCGGGAAGGAGAGCAGCAGTGTCACGAGCATGGTGAAGATAGAACCCATCACGGCGCCCAGGATACCCGCCTGCTCCGGTTCGCGGCTCGCACCGGCTGTGAAAAACGTCTCATTGAACCCGCGCTCCACGAGGCCCTGACGGTTGAATTCTTCAAGCCAGACAATCTCGCGATCGCTGAGTTTGCGGTTCGATTCCGGCTTCAGGATTTCCAAAATCTGCCACGTGCCAGCGGTCGCATCGGACGTGTTTTGCAAAGGCACATATGTGGTGCCTTCAAGCTGCGACGCGGAGACCGAGTTCACCTTAACAACACCACCATTGATCTTGATGAGGAATGACGGCATTTGATCGTTCAGCGAATAAGTCGCGTTGGCCACACTTAAGCGGCGCTCCGCATCCTGTGCGGCCAGTTCGAACCGCTCGACATCCGCCTGCGCAACCGCCAACGACTGTTTTGCGACATCAAGCGCATTTTGCAATCTCGTCTTTTGCGCATCATCGGCGGCGGCGCCAAGATCGGCAGTGCGGCTTTCCACTTCCGCCGTAAGACGGTCGACGGACCGCTGCTTGTTCGCCTCTTTCTCTTCCGCGTCCACCTTGAGCGATGTCAGGTAATCGCGCGCAGTGTTCGCCAGAAAACCAAAGTCATTGGCAGTCGAGAGGATCTTGACGTCACCTTCGGTACCCGTCGGCGAGGCGGTCCCGTTGATCGGCACTTCCGTCGTGTCAGAAATCAGGTCCTTGAAGTAAAGATCACCGAAGTCATCCAACTGGATGCGGATAAAGTGCTTTCCACCGACGAGCTCCGGATTATCCATGACCTCGTTGCGAAGGGCGATGTTGGCAGCACCGGTCACAAGCCCGTTGCGAACCCGGCGCTCACGCCGCTCGGACGCAAACGGCAACACTTCCGCAAGGCCTTGACGCACGATGGTGTTGTAATCAGCGCGCCCGATAACCTCTGGATCGCCGGTATTTTCCGGATCGATCGTTGCCTGATCAAGCGTGATCGGCAGCTTCACGTAGTGATAGGTGAATGCATGGTAGCCCTGCGAGACAATCGTGTAGAGCAAAATCGCAAGGAACAGCACGGCAAGGCCAATCGCCGCCATGCCGAAAAACTTGAACCGTGCCTCCGAACGATACCGAGCCTTGAGCCGCTTATGGGCCGCGTCGGACGTGTGAAGATCGAGGGGTTTCGCGTAAGGTGCAGCTAAATCAGTCATACTGTTCACGGTACTTTTGAACGACACGAAGGGCGAAAACGTTGAGCGCGAGGGTGACGCAGAAGAGCATCAATCCGAGCGCGAAGGCGGCGAGCGTCTTGGCGGAGTCGAATTCCTGGTCGCCGACGAGAAGCGTCACGATTTGAACCGTCACGGTGGTCACCGCCTCGAGCGGGTTGATCGTAAGGTTGGCGGCGAGACCGGCAGCCATGACCACGATCATCGTCTCACCAATGGCCCGCGAGATCGCGAGGATCAGTGCCGAAACGATGCCCGGCAGTGCGGCAGGAAGCACAACCTTGCGGATGGTTTCCGACTTTGTCGCGCCGAGACCGGCTGACCCGTCGCGCAGCGATTGCGGAACGGCGTTGATGACGTCATCAGAAAGCGACGACACGAACGGAATGATCATAATGCCCATGACGACACCAGCGGCGAGAGCACTTTCAGACGACGCGGGCACGCCGAACCCAAACCAAACCTCGGTGTAGGCGCTGACCCCTTCGAAGAAATTCCGGATGAAGGGCGCGACGGTGAGCGCCGCGAAGAAGCCGTAGACCACCGTTGGGATACCGGCCAGAACCTCCAGCACCGGCTTTGCGAAAGATCTTACCCGGTTGCTCGCATAGTCGGAGAGATAAATCGCGGCCAGAAGACCAATGGGTGCGGCGACGAGAATGGCGATGAAGGTGATGAGAAGTGTGCCTGCCAAAAGCGGGATCGCACCGAACACCTCGCCATTGCGACGCGCTGCCTCGGCGAGTTCTTCCTGCGTCGCACCAGCCGCTTCAAAAGCGCTTTGCGGGCTCCAGTGCAATCCAAACAGGAAGTCAAAAAACGGCACTTTCTGGAAAAACAGATAAGATTCAAAGACCAGCGACAACACGATGCCGACCGTGGTGATGATCGCGACCGCAGATGCAGCGATCAGGCCGACCATCGTGGTCCGTTCAACCACATGGCGGGTGCGCTTTGTGGGTGTGATTTGCTTATACGCGTAAGCGGCCCCGGCGATGACGAACAAAGCCGCGAGCGCTACCAGGAGCCAATTACCGGTTGTCGTAATGGTGGAAACGAGTTCGGCAGCCGCGACCCGGTTGTCATCCTGACTGCTGCTTATGCCACCTGTAGCGATAGCCTTCGCATCGCGCAGGAATCCCTCGCGCTGCGGCAGGTTCATATCGGCCATCAAGCTTGCAAACTTGGCCGAAATCGAGCTGTCGATATAGCGCGGCAAACCAATCGACCATGCGATCACCAGCGCCAGTGTCGGAAGCGTTGCCCAAAGGCCCAGATAGGATCCGTGAAATCCCGGCAGCGAATGCAAGACCCGCGGATTTCCGCCAGCCACTGAAAGCGCCCGGCTCTTCCCAACGAAATAACAAACGAAGAAAACGACGACGAGGCCGAGAAGAATACTGATAGCCATAATCCACACCGCTTACGGCAAAAAGACCACAAATGTTAAAGGCCGCCGATCACCTGGAGATGCAACCGGCGGCCCTTTCAGCTAACGCCCTCTACTCATTAAAGAGCAAGAGGTGTCAGGCTTTTAGCAGACGCTGCAATCGCATCACGGTCAGCTTTTGGAAGCGGGATCAGACCTTTGTCTGCGAGGTAACCCTCGTCGCCCCAAGAACCTTCAGCTGTGAACTCAGCAACGAATTCTTCGATGCCTGGGATCACGCCAACATGCTCTTTCTTCACGTAGAAGAAGAGTGAACGTGAGATTGGGTAGTCGCCACCTGCGATTTTTTCAAACTCAGGAGCTGTGCCACCAACAGTCGCACCTTGCAGCTTGTCAGCGTTCTGGTCGAGGAACGAGAAACCGAAGATGCCAAGAGCAGCTGGGTTGGCTTCGAGCTTTTGAACGATCAGGTTGTCGTTCTCGCCAGCTTCAACAAAAGCACCGTCTTCACGAATTTTGTGAGCGATTTTCTTGAAAGCTTTCTTGTCTTCTTTGCGAAGGGCTTTGAGGTTGTCAAATTTCTTCGCGCCACCCTCCATGGCAAGCTCGACGAATGCGTCACGCGTACCGGAGGTTGGAGGAGGGCCGAGAACCTCAATTTTGAGGTCTGGAAGTGAAGCGTCGATGTCTGACCACTTTTTGTATGGGTTTGCAACCATTTTGCCGTCAACCGGCACTTCAGCAGCAAGAGCCTGGAAGATTTGCTTACGTGTCAACGCAAATTCAGAACCAGACTTGGAGTTTGCGAGAACGATGCCGTCAAAGCCAACTTTTACTTCAACAGGTGTCACACCGTTGTCGACGCATTTTTTGAACTCTTTGTCTTTAATACGACGAGAAGCGTTCGTGATGTCTGGCGTTGCTTCGCCAACACCTTCACAGAACAACTTCATGCCACCGCCTGAACCGGTTGATTCAACGACTGGTGTGTTGAAGCTTGTCTTCTGGCCAAACTGTTCAGCAACGGCTGTCGAGAATGGGAAAACCGTTGAAGAGCCAACGATTTGGATTGTGTCACGTGCTTGGGCGGCACCCGCTACCATAAGAGCGGAAAGAGCCACGCCGAGAAAGGCTGTCTTTTTCACTGAATTCGTCTCCCTAGGGGTCAACTTTTATCTTAACTACGGCCTACGCAGAACTTGCCGTTTTTGAAACGTTCCCAACAAAAACCAAGTAACGGTCTGTTAAGAAGTCGCGGCAAACTAGACGGGGCGCACCACCGTTTTGTGACATTTATATGACAGTTTTATGACGCTTTAAGAAGATGAAATTAAAGCGTTTTCTGCACATTCTCTGAATCTTCCAATATAGGAAGAAAAACCTTGAACGACGCTCCTTCGCCGACCACACTCGTCACCTTCAACGCGGCCTTATGGCGTGACAAAATGTGTTTCACCAAGGCGAGACCAAGCCCGGTTCCCATCTTCTTTTTGCTTTCTTCCGCGTCCACCCGGTAAAACCGCTCCGTCAACCTTGGAATATGCTCGGGTGGAATGCCCTTGCCATAATCGCGCACCTCGATGAGAGCGCAATCGGAACCGCGCCCTATCAGTTCGGGCGGTGACTGAACAAAGTCCACGGTCACATCAACGCCCTTGCCCTCAGAACCATATTTGCAAGCGTTCTCAACGAGATTCTGAACAACCTGCACGAGCTCGTCCTTATCACCCAAGACGACGGGCGCGTCCTCCGGCACGGTGAGCTCAAGGTCGAGACCGAGTTCGTGCGAGATCGGCATCATGATGTCACCAACCTCAAGAACAATCTGGCCCACATCGACCGGATCAGTCGGGCGCACATGACTGCGCATCTCAATGCGGCTCAAGGACAAAAGATCATTCACGAGCCGGGTCATGCGCTGCGCTTGCTCCAGCATGATTTTCAAGAAACGGTCGCGGCTTTCAGGATCGTCCCGCGCAGCCCCGAGCAGCGTTTCGATAAACCCCGTGAGCGAGGCAACAGGCGTGCGCAATTCATGACTGACATTCGCGATGAAATCACTGCGCAACTCCTCGGCCCGAAACCGCTCCGTTTCATCGATCATAACAACGAAGATGAAGTCGGGGTTTGATGACTTGAGACCGGAAGCACGCTCCACTGCCCGTGGCAGGTTGATCGGCGCAATGTGGATGAGGAAATGCTGTTCGGTCGGAAACCGGACAATGTAAGGGACCGAAGCAATCTTGCCGGTTCGCTGCACCTGAGCGACCGCCTCGACGAATTTCGGATCGCGAAATTGTAAGGTCATCGGATCGCCTTGCGAAAGCGAGCCAAACGCATCGCGCATTTGCGGATTGATATGGCGCACGATGCCGTCGCCGTCGAGCACGACCCCGGGCTCAGGGATCGCGTTCACGAAAAGCTTCACTTGTGTCTCGGGCCAGATCGGGCGCTCGAGCGCGGGCGGAGACGCGGGCGGCGCGAGAACAGTGCGTTTCTTACGCGGACTGAAAGCCACCACCGCCGCGATGAACACATAGCCAACCGCAAATGTCGCAATATCTTCAGACCAGCGCGCGGCAAAAAATCCGAACAGACCCGCCAGCGCGACCAGCGCCCACCGCGCCTCGTGCAAACGCTGCAAAGGCGTGGCAGGAGTCTCATGATTAGGGCCGTTTTCCAAAGAAACATCCGTCATTTAATTAGCCGTCGCACTAACTACATAACCCCGTTTCGTCAGCTGTCAAAATGTCTGGAAGACAGAACGATATGTCCAGGCAAGTTTGATGTTTCGCGGACAAAAGTGACCACAGGTCAGTGGCTTGTCCTGTCAAACAGCTTCGTTAGACTGCGCAACGTATGAGACGCGTTTGTAGGGGATGTGACAAAATGGCTGAAAAGACGAAAAAGGGGCCGCTCGGTTATTTCGATCTGGAAAATCCGGACCTGGCACCTGAGATTGAAGACAGGGCATTTGCCTCAGGCGGCTACCCTTACGACAAACCACTCAAACGCAAGGATTATGAGGACGATCTGGAGGCGCTTCAGATCGAGCTCGTCAAATTGCAAAAATGGGTGCGCGAAAGCGGCAACCGCATCGTCATCGTGTTCGAAGGGCGCGACGCGGCGGGCAAAGGCGGCACGATTCATGCCTTCAAGGAATACATGAACCCGCGCCATGCCCGTGTGGTTGCGCTCTCAAAACCCACGGATCGCGAACAGGGCGAACTTTATTTCCAGCGCTACGTTGCGCATCTACCGACTGCGGGCGAAATCGTCTTCTTCGATCGCTCCTGGTACAACCGCGCGGGCGTCGAGCCTGTCATGGGATTCTGCACGCCCGCCGAACACGAACAGTTCCTTCGTGAGACCCCGCGATTTGAGGACATACTGGTCGACGATGGCATCATGCTCTTCAAGATCTGGCTGACGGTCGGCCGCGAAATGCAGATGAAGCGTTTCCACGACCGCAGGCACAACCCGCTCAAGGTTTGGAAGCTCTCGCCGATCGACCTCAAAGCCCTTGATAAGTGGGATGACTACGCTGCGGCGCGCGACAAAATGTTGGAAGCCACCCATTCCCCGCACGCGCCGTGGACGATCGTGCGTTCGAACGACAAGCGGCGGGCGAGACTGAACGCAGTCAGATACGTGCTAGGGCAGATCAATTACGAAGGTCGGGATGACGACGTCATCGGCGATCTCGATCCCAAAATCCTGGGCTTTGGTCCTGAATTTCTGACACCAGAGGATGACTAGACAATGACCAGCCCCGGGCCACCGGCTTTCGAGCCCAAGGATGAGAACTACGTCGAGCGCATGCGCCAAACGTTTGAAGCGCAAAGCGCAATGGCAGCCTTGGGTGTGCAAATAGAAGAGGTGAAGCCGGGCTTCATAGCCTTCTCACTTTTAGATAACCCATCCTTTCGCCAGCAGCACGGCTTCTTGCATGGTGGCGCAGTCGCAACCGTCCTCGACAGCGCCTGCGGTTTTGCGGCCTTTACCCTCATGCCCGCCGACGCGGAGGTCCTGACAGTGGAATTCAAGGTGAACTTCCTCGCACCGGCCAAAGGTGAGACATTCCGCATTGAAGGTCTGGTGATAAAGCCCGGACGAACGATCACGCTCGCGGAGGGCCGTGCTTATGCGACTGAGAATGGCCAGCAAAAACTCATCGCCACCATGACGGCAACCTTGATGACAATCACCGGCAGAAACGACGTTAAGCAAACCGGCTGACGGTGTGCTCAAGCGCGCTTCAGTCGGAAACATCGCACAGAACGGGCACCCGGCGCCGAACCGGACGTGCAACATTTTCACTGCGACCAAGACAGCGGGCACAAAGATGTCAGCGGCCTTGCACCGCCGGGGCGCATATGATCTTGTCCGAATAAAGATGCGCCCTTTGGATTAGTCATGCTTTCCATTTCCGGTATCACAAAACGGTTCGGGTCCCTTGTCGCCAACGATCACATCGACCTTGAGATCGACGCGGGCGAAGTGCATGCCCTTCTCGGCGAAAATGGCGCGGGCAAATCGACGCTTGTCAAAATACTCTACGGCGCGCTTCAGGCGGATGAATTCATCCGCC
>JBCBTO010000011.1:0-18044 GCA_039818625.1 Pseudomonadota bacterium | reverse complement strand
ATTGCCTGAGGGTGCTTCGCTCCAGCGCGGTGACCTTATTTTCTGGAAAGGGCACGCCGGAATGCTGCGCGATGAGACCACGCTCCTCCATGCCAATGGTCACACGATGACGGTGGCGTCCGAGCCCTTGTCCGAGGCGATAGAGCGGATTGCTTATCTTTATGACAAGCCGACGGCGATTCGACGGCCCGCCGGTCTTTGCGCTACGGCTTGATCAACCTCAATCGATAACAGACCCGCTTTTCGCTTCAAGGTCAAAGGCTGCTGCCATCAGGGTTTTGGTATAGTCAGTCTTTGGCGTATCGAAGATTTGGGCCGCTGGTCCGTGCTCGACGATTTTTCCGAACTGCATGACCATGACGTGGTTTGAGAGGGCGCGCACCACCTTCAAATCGTGTGAAATGAAGAGATAGGTCAAATTGTGGTTTCTCTGAAGCTCCCGCAGCAAATCCACGACTTGCGCCTGCACGCTCATGTCGAGGGCGGATGTGGGCTCGTCGAGCATGACGAATTTCGGTTCCAGGATCATGGCCCGGGCGATCGAAATGCGCTGGCGTTGGCCGCCCGAAAACTCATGTGGGTATCGAAAACGGGTTTCCGGGTTGAGGCCCACCTCATCCAGTACGCCGCAGACGAGACGGTCGCGTTCGCCCGGCGTGAGGTTTGGCTTGTGGATGCGCAAACCCTCTTCAATGATGTCTTGCACGGAAAGGCGTGGGCTCAGAGAGCCAAACGGGTCTTGAAACACGATCTGCATATCGCGCCTTAACGGGCGCATCGCTTTGAAGCTGCGCGCATTGATGTCTTCGTCGCAAAACTGAATGCGGCCTTCTGACGAGATTAGCCGCATGAGGGCGAGACCGAGAGTGGTTTTGCCGGAGCCGGATTCGCCAACCACACCGAGTGTCTGTCCGGCCCGAACCTCAATGTCGACGCCGTCGACGGCTTTGACGTGATCCACCGTTTTGCGCAAAAGCCCGACCTTGATCGGGAACCAGACTTTAAGACTGTCGGTTTTCATCACCACCGGAGCGGTTTCGTCTTCTTCCGCGGGATCGCCTTTGGGTTCGGCGGACAGAAGATGCTTCGTGTAGGGATGTTTGGGCGCATCGAAAATTTCGTGGCATCGCCCGCGCTCAACGATTTCGCCCTTTGTCATGACGCAGACAT
The DNA here is from genome assembly GCA_039818625.1 of Pseudomonadota bacterium. Taxonomy (GTDB): domain Bacteria; phylum Pseudomonadota; class Alphaproteobacteria; order Rhizobiales; family JACESI01; genus JBCBTO01. The sequence goes on along the minus strand of JBCBTO010000011.1, from coordinate 16,874 downwards.
TGTCGGCGATCTTGCGCACGACACCGAGGTCATGGGTGATGAAAAGGAGTGCCATGCCCGTTTCTTGCTGGAGCTTTTTGAGGAGCTCCAGAATTTGCGCCTGAACGGTGACGTCGAGTGCGGTTGTGGGTTCGTCGGCGATCAGAAGGTCCGGCTCGTTTGCGAGCGCCATCGCAATCATTACGCGTTGCCTTTGCCCGCCTGAGAGCTGATGCGGATAGGATTTGAGCCGCTTTTCCGGATCCCGGATGCCGACCTGATGGAGGAGTTCGAGGACGCGTGCCTTTGCCGCCTTCTCGCCCATGCCACGGTGGATTTTCAAGACTTCTGCGACCTGCCGCTCGACAGAGTGAAGCGGATTGAGGGATGACATCGGCTCTTGAAAAATCATTGAGATGCCGTCACCGCGCACTTCCTGCAGGCGGCGGGTTTTCGCATGAAGCAGGTCTTCGCCGTGGTAGAGGATTTCGCCATGCGGGTGGTGCGCTGCCGGGTAGGCGAGAAGTCTCAAGACCGAAAGCGCGCTCACCGATTTGCCCGAGCCGGATTCTCCAACGAGGGCCAGTGTTTCACCTTTTCTCAAATCGAAGGACACGCCCTTGACCGCGTCGGTGACGTTGCCGCCCTGGCGGAACTGGACGGCCAGGTTTTTGACCTGAAGAAGCGGGGCTTCGCTCATGCGGCCACCTCCAGATCACTCAGGCTCAAGACATCAATTTCAGCGTATGTGCGCATGTCGCGGTCTTCGCTCAAGATGTAGGCGCAGGCTGCTACATCGGCTGTGGCGCAATGGACCGCGTCGAGGAGCTCAAGGCCCGCCGTTGCACTTAGGCGCGCGGCCGCTTCGATCACCGGCTTATCGACTGGAATAGTCGTCAGCCTGTTCGGGTCATCGAACATGGTTTCATACTTCCGGGCGAGGGCATCATCACCGTTCATCAATGGTTTGACGAGGAGTTCGCCGCGCGTGACTTCGCTTGTGACCAGGAAGACGAGGCCACGTTCAGCCATGCGGAAGAGTTCAAGGGCGACCGTGTTGAACGCCTCCACTGCAGCGATGAAGATGTTTGTATCGAGATAAACCTGTTCGTGAAGAAGTCTTTGCAACGCGACCTCACGTAAAGGTTTTGCGCGGGTCGAGTGCGTCGCGCACCGCTTCGCCGATGAAAATGAGAAGGCTTAGCATAAGCGAGATGATGAAAAATGCGCTGATGCCAAGCCACGGTGCCTGAAGTTCGTCTTTGCCCTGCCGCAGGAGTTCGCCAAGTGACGGAGAGCCGGGCGGCAGGCCGAAGCCGAGGAAATCGAGTGAGGTCAGTGTGGTGATCGAGCCATTCAGGATGAAGGGCATGAAGGTGATCGTCGCAACCATGGCGTTTGGCAAGAGATGCCGCCACATAATCGTAAGGTTCGAGACGCCAAGTGCGCGGGCGGCGTTCACATATTCGAAATTGCGGGCGCGCAGGAATTCGGCCCTGACGACGCCAACGAGGGCGACCCATGAGAAGAGCAGTAAGATGCCAAGCAGCACCCAAAAGCCCGGCGTGATGACCGATGCGATGATGAGGAGCAGATAAAGCTGAGGGACAGAGGACCAGATTTCGATGAAACGCTGGAAGAGGAGGTCGGTCCAGCCGCCGAAATAGCCCTGCATGGCGCCCGCTGCGACGCCGACGACTGATGAGAAGAGCGTCAGCGTCAGGCCGAACAGGACGGAAATGCGAAAGCCGTAGATGACCCGTGCGACCACATCGCGACCCTGGTTGTCCGTGCCAAGCCAGTTCATATTGCCAAAGGTGCAGTTGATGTCATCGATGCCGTTCGGATATTTTCCACATGCCTCTTCCCGCGTGAGGAGAAATGCGGGGGGTGAGGGCGCTGGGCTTGGGATATCCTTGTTCACCGTTCGATAGGAATATCGAAAGGGGGCCCACAGAATCCAGCCATTGCCGTTGATTTCATTCTGGATAAAGGGATCGCGGTAATCTGTGATCGCCAGGAAACCGCCGAATTTTTCTTCCGGGTAATCGACCAGGAACGGGGTCAGGATTTCACCCTTGTAGCTTGCGAGGATCGGTTTGTCGTTCGCAATGAGTTCAGCGAAAAGCGTGACGATGAAGAGGGCGAGGAAGATCCACAACGACCAGTAGCCGCGTTTGTTGGCCTTGAAGTTCTCAAGGCGGCGCTTGTTAAGCGGTGAGAGGCCGCCGGGGCGTTCGGTTGTGACGGGGGATTTTGCGTCCATTGCTCAAACGTCCCGCGCTTCAAAGTCAATCCGCGGATCGATCAGCATATACATGACGTCTGAAATCAGGTTCACCACGAGGCCCATGAGTGAGAAAATGTAAAGCGTCGCAAAGACCACGGCGTAGTCGCGGTTCAGGACCGATTCAAAGCCGAGGAGGCCGAGGCCGTCGAGCGAGAAAATCACCTCGATCAACAAGGAGCCGGTGAAGAAGGCCGTGATAAACGCGCCCGGAAACCCGGCGATGATGATGAGCATGGCGTTTCTGAACACATGGCCGTAAAGCACCTGTCCCTCTGTGAGGCCTTTGGCGCGGGCTGTGACCACATATTGTTTTCTGATTTCGTCCAGAAACGAGTTTTTGGTGAGGAATGTGGTGGTGGCAAAAGCTGACAGCGCGAGGGCGGTCACCGGCAGGGCGAGATGCCAGAAATAATCGAGTATTTTGCCGAAAAATGAGAGCTCTTCCCAATTGTCGGATGCGAGCCCGCGCAGAGGGAAAAGGTCGAGGAAGCTGCTTCCAGCAAAAAAGACGATGAGCAGGATCGCGAATAGAAAACCTGGAATCGCGTAGCCGATGACGATCACCGTCGATGTCCAGATATCAAACCGGCTGCCATCATTCACCGCCTTCGATATGCCAAGTGGGATCGAGATACCATATTGCAGAAGTGTGAGCCAAAGTCCGAGGGAGATTGAGACCGGCAGTTTTTCCAGGATAAGGTCGATGATCGTGACATCGCGGAAGAAGCTTTCGCCGAAATCGAAACGGATGTAATCCCAGACCATGGTGAAGAAGCGCTCAAGCGGTGGCTTGTCGAAACCGAACTGCGCTTCCAACTCCTTAACGAAGTCAGGATCAAGCCCCTGGGCACCCCGATATTTAGAGGAGAGGTCTTCCGCCCCGAGGTTTTGGTTGGAAAAGTCGCCGCCGCCGCCGCTGACCCGGTCTGACGCGCCTTGCGAGGCGTTGGTGAGGTCGGCGATAACCTTTTCCACCGGTCCGCCGGGGGCAAACTGGATCACCAGGAAGGCGACCGCCATGATGCCGAGCATCGTCGGAACGATCAGCAGCAGTCTGCGGACGATGTAGGCGGCCATTGGCTCCCCTGGCGTGGCTTCGCGCCCGGCGCGCGACGTCTATAGTTTTGCAGCTTTTTCCTCGTCGTACCACCATGTTGACAGGAACGGGAAGCCATAGTCCGGTTTCTTCACATCCGGGAAGCCGAATTTGTTCCAGTAGGCCACGCGATGGTTTTCGATATGCCAGTTTGGAATGGTGAAGAAATAGGTCCGCAAAACGCGATCAAGGGCGCGCGCTGCGGTTTCCATCTCCTCGCGTGATTTCGCGCTCTCGACCTTTTCGATCAGATCGTCCACCACTTTCATGCGGACGCCCGACAGGTTGCCGCTGCCCGGTACATCTGCGGCCTCCGAGCCGAAGGCCGTGCGGAAGCCCTGGAGCGGCGTTGCGGAGAAACGGCGCGCGCGGCCAAGAATATCGAAATCATAATTGTTCAATCGATCCTGATACTGCGCGGGGTCAACCAAGCGTATGCTCGCGTCAATGCCAACGAGTTTCAGGCTTTCGATAAACGGGGCGAGGACGCGTTCAAATGTTGCCGAGCGGATCATGAACTCGAGCGTCAGTTTGGTGCCGTCTTCGCGCACCAGCCCGCCGTCTTTGCGTTCCCAACCGGCCTCTGTGAGGAGTTTGGACGCCTTTTCTAAAAGAGCCCGGTCGCGTCCCGTGCCGTCGGAAACTGGTGGGGTGACGATGTCTTCGAAAACTTGCGGGACCAGTTCGTCACGATACGGCTCGAGGAGCGCGAGTTCTGCCCCCACCGGCCGTGACTTTGCCTGATACGTTGAGGTTGCGAAGTTCGAATGGGAGCGGGTATAGGCGCCGAAGAAGTAGGTCTCGTTGATCCATTCGTAATCGAATGCAAGGCCGATTGCCTCGCGGGTTTTCGGATCTGAAAACTGAGGACGCCGCGAGTTGATGAAAAATGCCTGCATGATCGCGGATTTCTCGCCTGGGATGAGCGTCTTGATGACCTTACCCTGCTTGACGGCGTCAAAGTCGTATTTCTTGGCCCAGTTCTTCGCCGTGTCTTCCAGGCGAAAGTCAAGAACGCCTTTTGTGAAAGCCTGAAAAGCGACCAGATGCTCGCGGTAGAACTCAACGCGGACTGTATCGAAGTTGCCCTGACCGACATTGATCGGCAAATCCTTGCCCCAGTAATCATCAACGCGGTCGTATTCAATGAATGTGCCCGGTTTGAAAGCGCCGACCTTGTAGGCTCCTGAGCCCAGGATCGGATCCATCGTATTGCCGCCGAAGTCCTTGCCGTCGAAAAAGGCTTTTGAAAAGATTGGCAGGCTTGCCGCCGAAAACGGAGCCGAGATCGACTGTTTGCCGTTGAAGGTGAAACTCACCGTTCGCTCGCCCGCTTCTTTGACTGCCACGAGGTCACCGAGTGACAGTCCGATGGTCGGATGGCCCTTGGTCTTGTCGAGCAACGTGTTGACCGACCAGACCACATCGGCGGCGAGGATGGGTGTGCCATCCTGAAAGCGTGCTTCCTCGCGCATGTGATAGGTGAAGGTGTTGCCGTCCTGCGATACGTCGATCGACTTCGCGACGAGGCCGTAGACGGAGTCGGGTTCATCTGCCGTGCCGGCCAGCAGGCTGTCAAAACAGATTTCCATGCCAATCGGGCCATCGCCCTTGGCCGCGAAGCCGTTCATGGTGTTATAGGTCTGCGGGTTTTGATTGTAGCCCCAGCTGCCCGGCACATAGGCGAATTTGCCGCCGCGCGGTGCGTTCGGATTAACGTAATCGAGATGCTTGAAGTCAGATGCGTATTTCAGATCGCCAAACACTGACAGGCCATGCAGACCGGTTTTGCCGGCAGCCCATGCAAAAGGCGCGACACCTGTTGCGGCGACGGTCGCGGCCACACCTTTCAAAAACGTTCTGCGTGTCGCCTCCGACTGCATGAAGGCCGGTCGTCTGTCGTTGCGCATGGCATTTCCTCGCTAAATCCGAACTTATCCCTATGCAGGATAAAACGGAAAGCGGTTTGGAAACAATCACTAATACTCACGCAAATTCAGTGTTCGCAGCGGATATAAACAGTCTGTTCCGGGTCAGGCCAAATAAAAAGCCCCGCCGATGAAGCGGGGCATTTAAATTGCGAAGTTTAAGCTTGCGCTGAGCGGTGGTTTTATTGTGCAGGCAGCGGAGCTGGATTTGCTGACAAGGTGCGCATATATGCGATGATGTTGGCGCGATCATCGGGCTTTTTCAGTCCCGCGAAGCCCATCGCTGTTCCTTTGATCCAGGCGTTTGGCTTTTTCAAAAAGCCGTCCAGTTCCTCATAGGTCCACTGTTTGCCTGCGCCATATTCTTCCAGCGCGCCTGAATATCCAAAGCTTGAGACGGCTCCCATATCGCGGTTCACAATGTCCCAAAGCTGTGGGCCGACTTTGTTTGCGCCGCCATCTTCGAAGCTATGGCATGCCACACAGCGCTTGATGAGCTTTTCGCCGGCTCCAATATCGGCGCTTGCGAGCAGAACACCAATCGGTTCTTCTTCCGGTGCGTCCTCCGCGGCAGCCGATGCGGTTTCAGCCACTTCAATTTGATAACCTGATACTTCAGGCGCTTCCGGGTGAAACGCGAGTTCGCTTACGAAGTTCAAACCCAGCACAATGAAAAGGGTGAACAGAAAGCCCATGGCGATCGTGTTGAAATTTGGTGTGTCCATCTGGTTTCAGTTCCTGTCTTTGAACGTCACAGGGAGCCGATCTCATGCCCCCCGACCTTTGGCGCGAAAAGTACGCGCATTGCCGCTGAAAAATCAACTCGTACTATGGTCGCGCCGTCGTTTTCACGCAGTTTCCTTAAAATGACGTGATTGGACAATCAATTCTTCCGGTACCTCGAGCGCCCTTGTCCAAAAGCTTGCGCGTTCACAAGCAAGTGGCTAAAGACCACGAGGCCAGTTTCTGGCTCAGCGAAAGCATCTTCATGAAGCCCATCATCCTGATCCCGTCCCGCATGGCATCGACGCGACTGCCCGGCAAGCCGCTTGCTGAGATCGCGGGCCTTGCGATGATTGGTCACGTGCTCAAGCGCGCTTTGGAGGCTGACATCGCTCCCGTCGTGGTGGCTGCAGATGATGAGCGCATCCGCGATGTGGTAGAGGCCGCAGGGGGTCGTTGTGTGATGACCCGGGCCGACCATAGCACCGGTTCAGACCGGATTTTTGAGGCGCTTCAGACCATCGATCCAGATCAAGAGATTGATTGTGTTATCAACGTCCAGGGCGATCTGCCGACGATTGAACCCGCGTGTGTGCGCGCTGTTTTCGATTTGCTGCAGTATGACGACGTGGATATTTCGACAGTTGCGGCGGCCATCATCCACGACGATGAGAAGACCAACGAGAATGTGGTGAAGGTTGTCGGCACACCGCTCGCGGATCGGCGCTTGCGCGCGCTTTACTTCACGCGGGCGACCGCGCCCCATGGTGATGGGCCGCTTTATCATCATATCGGACTTTATGGATATAAACGATCCGCCTTAACGCGGTTTGTTTCCCTCAAGCCATCTCCACTTGAAACACGCGAGCGGCTTGAACAATTGCGGGCCTTGGAGGCGGGGATGCGCATCGATGTTGGACTCGTCGATACCGTACCGCTTGGCGTCGACACGCCTGCCGATCTTGAAAAGGCGCGGGCAGTGCTCGCGCCGGACTGACTGCAAATGGATTCAAAATGACTGACGACAAACGCGCGAAGATTTCATTCCAGGGCGAGTTCGGGGCGAATTCCGACTTCGCGTGCCGGGATGTTTATCCTGATATGGAGCCATTGCCCTGCTCGACATTCGAAGATGCGTTTGCAGCGGTAAAGGATGGTCAGGCGGAGCTTGCCATGATCCCCATCGATAATTCCTTGGCCGGGCGGGTCGCGGATATTCATCATCTCCTGCCCGATTCCAATCTGCACATTATCAAAGAGTATTTTCTACCGATCCATTTTCAGCTCATGGCGCTGCCCGGCGTGGCGCGGAGTGACATCACGCATGTTTACAGCCATGTTCATGCGCTCGGACAATGTCGCCGCGTCATTCGTGAGAACGGATGGACGGGTCTCGTCGCCGGAGACACCGCAGGCGCTGCAAAGCGCGTGGCGGAGCGGGGCGACCGGCAAGCCGCCGCCCTTGCGCCCGAACTGGCAGCCGAGCTTTATGGTCTCGATATCATTGAGCGCGATGTGGAAGACGCCGCGCACAACACCACCCGGTTTGTGGTTTTATCCAGAGAACCGCATGTTCCAGAGCCCGGCGGTGAGGGGACTGTGATGTCCTTTGTCTTCCGGGTGCGCAACGTGCCGGCGGCGCTTTACAAGGCCATGGGTGGATTTGCGACCAACGGCGTCAACATGACGAAGCTGGAGAGTTATCAGCTCGATGGTCGTTTTACGGCAACGCAGTTTTACGCCGAAATCGATGGGCATCCTGACGAGCCGGGCGTGCAGTTTGCCATGGAAGAGCTCGGTTTCTTTTCGACCGAGATCCGTGTGCTTGGTGTTTACGAGGCGAGTGCCTTTCGCCGCAAAGCTGAGGGCTGAGGGCTGACAAAAAAAAAGCGGGGTTCACGACCCCGCTTTTGTCTCTCATCTATCTGAAAGTGAGATTAGAACTTCAACTCGTCACTGCCGCCCGTTGAACTTGCCTGTGTGGCAGTGCCACTCAATGTTGCGAGGATCGGAGCTGAGTCGAAAAATGTCAGCTCGACTTCACTCACAGTCTCACCTGCTGGCATGTTCATGGCAAAGTAGCTCTTGCAAGCATGAGAAAAGGCCGTGGTCGATGCATCATATTTGTCGCCGTCAACGCTTTGTTTCACGATCGTCTCAAAGGTCGTCGCGTTGCTTGCAATCAGAGCACCGCATGCTGGCGATGAGGCAACTTTTTGATCAGCACTGTTGATGAGATCATCGTAAGACGCTGGCATGCGGCCCAATACTTTGTCGCGCGCTATCGGCGTGTCAAAGGACATTTTACGCGTGATGGTGTGGATCACATTCCCACTTGCCGCGATGGCGATCTTGTCGCTGCCAAAGCCCGCTTCCCGGTCACAGTAAAGGGCGTTGTCAAAATTCTCGCATTTTGAAAAGCCGCCCGCTGCAAGCGTGTCCGCAGCTGATGCAAAGGAGCCCCCCACGGAAAGACCGAGGACCGTAGGACGATCAGCCAATGTTTCATAAGGCTTTGACGCCTCGCCGCCATTCGTTGTTATCGCCGCATTTTGAACTGCGGCCACTTCAACGACTTCCGGTTCAGGTGAGCCTTGTGGCTGAGCGGGTTCTGCCGGTGCAATCGGAGTGGTCAATTGCTGTTGTGGAACAACGGGGAGTGCCGGTGCTACCACAGCACCACCGACGGCGGGTGCGGCTGGTTGCACGGGCTGTACGATGCCCGGCTGAGCAATCCCTGCCTGCTGTGTATAACCGGGTTGTTGAATACCTGGCTGCACTACGCTGGGTTGGACTGCGCCTGGCTGGTTAAAACCTGGCTGTACGGCGCCTGGCTGATTAAAGCCGGGCTGAACAGCACCTGGTTGCACGACGCCTGGCTGTGCTGGCACGGTTCCAAACCCTGCTCCGGCCACCTGGCTCGGCGCGAGACCGCGTTGCTGCGCGAGAATCGGTGTCGACTGCTGGTAAAGCAGCGCAATGCCATCATTCGTCAACTTTCCGGTGATCGGCCGATTGTTTGCCGCCTGGAAATTACGAATTGCGGCACGTGTGCGACGACCGGGAATGCCATCTGGCGTTCCAGCTGCATAGTTGAGCGCGTTAAGCCGGGTTTGGATATCCACCATTGCCGCAATTTCTTCCGCCGAGCGAGAGGTTCGCTTCTTCGTATAAGTGCGACGCTTCTGCGTTTTATAATGTTGCCGCTGTTGTGCTTTGCGGCGCTGACGCTCTTTATAAATCTTGTTGCCGATGACGGCACCGGCTGCACCAACGGCAAGGCCGCCCAGAAAGTCGCCCGTTCCGGCTTCAACTTTTTCCGGCGCTGCGATGAAAAATGTTGCGCTGAGCGTAGCAACGACAAGAGTTTTGGTGAGGTTCATGGAGTGCTCCCAGAAGTATTTCATGCCACTTGACTTGGGTTTAATCGGCCAAATGTTACGTAAATATGACTAGTTTTCGCGGCACAGTAAATGGCTATTCCGCTTTGCTCGTTAATATGCCATCAAAATCATTCAAAAGAAAGGGATGTTCCTTCTGTGTTGCTGCGAAGGCCGGCTCCAAACCTGGCTATCTGGCGCTTAATCGCGACCAAAAAGTTTCTTCAAGAAGCCCTTTATGCCGCCATCATCACCCCCACGGGAGCGGTCGGGTTGGGTTGAGCCGCTGGACTGCTCGATAACGTCGTTGATGTCGCGGGGGATGTTTTGAGCGATTTGTGTTTCGTCATAGCGGCCCGGAAGCTGTGCGATCGGCACGCCACGGTGCGCCTCGTCCATGAAACTCTTCCAGATATCGGCGGGCAGATTTCCGCCCGTTGCCTTTTTCGTTGGCGTGTTGTCGTCATTTCCGACCCACACAACTGTCGTGAGATTTGCGGTAAACCCCGCAAACCATGCATCGCGAAACTCCTGGCTCGTGCCCGTCTTTCCGCCGACAGGCCAGTCTTTCATGGCGGCTTTTTTGCCAGTGCCGCGTGAAATGTTCTGCTCGAGCATCGCGTTCATCATGCCAAGGTGGCGCGGCTCAATGACCCGGCCATAGCTTTGCGCATCGTTCCGCTCGTAAAGGATTTTACCCTCCTTCGTCGCCACCCGCTTCACGATGAAGGGCTCGACCCGATATCCGCCATTGGCGAAGGGCACATAGGCGCGCGCGAGTTCAAACGGGGTGACCTCCGATGTGCCAAGTGCGATCGACGGATTCGGTTTCATGTCCGAATCGATCCCGAAGCGGCGGGCGGCTTCAACCACATATTGGGGGCCGACCTCATGGGCGAGTTGGGCCGCGACCGTGTTGAGCGACTTTGCCAGCGCGTCCCTGAGCTTGACCTCGCCCTCATATTTCTTGGTGTAGTTCTGTGGCGTCCAGCCGTTGATTGTGGTCGGCGCGTCGACGCGGATGGTCTCAGGCGTAAAGCCGCTTTCAAGGGCCGTCAGATAAACGAACGGCTTGAAGGATGAGCCGGGTTGGCGTTTTGCCTTGACCGCACGGTTGAACTGGCTTTCTCCATAGTCGCGTCCGCCAACGAGTGCGCGGACCGCGCCAATGCCATCGATGGAGACGAGAGCGCCCTGGCTGACGCCGAGCTTTTCGCCGCTTTCGTTCAAGCCCTTCGCGATTGCATTTTGGGCGAACACCTGGAGATGACGGTCGACGGTTGTCTCAACAATAATGTCCTCGCTGAAGTCGCCGACATAGCCCGGAAGAACATCTGCCACCCAATCCGCGATGTAATTGTGCGCACCGGTCTTTTTCACGGGCACTTTGTTCGAAGGTAGGGTGAGCGCGAGCTCGCGTTCACGCGACGAGATAAAGCCCTCGCGTTCCATGGCGGAAAGCACGAGCTTTGCCCGGTCTTTCGCCCCCTTGAGGTTTTTGTTGGGCGCAAGGCGCGATGGGGCTTTCACAAGACCGGCAAGAATGGCGGCTTCGCCAAGATTGACGTCACGCGCAGATTTCTGGAAGTAACGCCGGGCTGCAGCATCGACGCCATAGGCACCTGCGCCGAAATAGACGCGGTTTAAATACATCTCAATGATCTGGTCTTTGGAATAGGTCGCTTCCAACCATAACGCTAGGACAAGTTCTTGAACCTTGCGTTCAATGCTGCGTTCCGGGCTCAGGAACAGGTTTTTCGCAAGCTGCTGTGACAGCGATGAGCCGCCCTGAACGAGGCGCTGTTGCGCGATGTTTGTCACCATGGCGCGGGTGAAGCCGATCACGTCGAAGCCGAAGTGCTGATAAAAGCGGTGGTCTTCGATCGCGATGATCGCCTCTGGCAGGTAAACCGGCATCTCGTGGAGCGGAACGGCTTCGCCGCCGGTTGCCCCCCGGTTGTCGATGAGGGAGCCATCGACCGCAACGATTTTCACATTGGGCGGGCGTTCGGGCACTTTCCACGCGGCGTTAGGAAGTTTCGCCGCGTAAAAGCCGATGACGCCCACGACGGCGATCATCGCCCAAAGCCCGAGCACCGTAGACCAATAGGTGGTGCGGCGGATGAGGCGGAAGAAGCCGCCCGACGATCTCGCCTTTTTGCGTGGCTTCTTTGCCTTTGTCTTGCTGCGTCGGTCGGTCGATTTCGCCTTGGTCGATGGTTTGTTGCCAGGTGACTCAGCCCCCGGAGAGGCTTGCGTCTTGCGGCCCGCATCCGTCTGAAATCCGCCGGTGCGGTCGTCAGCGCTGAGCGAGAGGTTGAGCTCGCCTTTTTTTGGGCGATCGAACTCGGCTGTGAAAACCGGCTCGATGCGTTCGCCTTTTCTGCGCTTTTGAGGTCTTTGGGCCGCTGGTTTTTTCGCCATGGGCGGGATGTCCTACGGGTTTTGATGCGCTGGTGATGGCCAATTCCTGCCGACAGCACGGGTGATTGCAGCCTAAATACGGCCGTTTAAGGGGCGGTTAAAGTGAATGGTTCGTTAGCCACGACATAAGAAAACGATCTGCGACTTTTTATCGTTTTTTCAGCAGTTTTTCAGGTTTCCTGCGCCCCCGCCCAACTTTTACCCAATCCTATATCGGCGTTGATATGAACGCGCGATGACTGGTGTCAGATAACTGGTGCCAGGTAACTGATGTCAGGCGACTGGCGTTTCAGCGAGGTGGGTGGTTTCATGGCGAATGCAAGTGCGATCAGGTCGGCGATGCCGATGGATGGCGGTCGGGTCGAATGGGTCGATTATGCCAAAGGCTTTTGCATCATCTTCGTCGTGATGATGCATTCGACCCTCGGGGTTGGCAAAGCGGCTGGAGAAGAGGGCTGGCTTCATTACGTTGTCGAGTTCGCACGGCCCTTTCGCATGCCGGATTTCTTCATGATCGCAGGGCTTTTCCTCGCTCTCGTCATCGACCGGCCCTGGAGATCCTATCTCGACAAGAAACTCGTTCATTTTCTCTATTTCTATCTGATCTGGACCTTCATTCAGTTCGGCACGAAAATTCCGGTTTATGGCTCGGAAGTCGGATATGAGCAGTTGCCGTGGCTCTATCTTTCCACGCTTTGGGAGCCTTACTCGACGCTCTGGTTCATTTACATGCTGCCGATCATGTTCGTCGTCACCAAGGCGCTCAACTTTCTGCCTTGGATGGTCGTCATGGCTGGCGCTGCGGCACTTCAGATTGCCCCGATCCATACGGGTAGTCTGCTCGTCGACGAATTCGCATCGCGCTATGTCTATTTCTTCGCAGGCTATGTCTTCGCGCCTTACCTGTTCAAGCTCGCGAGCTGGACCCGGGACAATGTGGGTCTCGGGCTCCTCGGTCTTATCGCCTGGGCCTTGATCAACGGGCTTTTCATGTTCACCGGCTTCACCGTGACACTGAACGGCGAGCAGGTTTTCATGAAGTATGGCGATCTCCCGTTCATATCTTTGGCGCTCGGCTTTGCGGGCGCCGTCGGCGTGATCCTCGTCTCCGCACTTCTTGCGAAAGTACGCTGGATGGCATTTCTCAAATATTGCGGGCAGAACTCAATCGTCGTTTATCTGGCGTTTTTCTTTCCCATGGCCGTTACGCGCACGATCTTTTTGAAGCTCGGCATCATTCCCGACATTGGAACGGTGTCTGCCATCGTAACGGCTGTCGCCGTCATCGCGCCGCTGGTGCTTTATTGGATGATTAAGAAAGTCGGCTTCGGCAACTTCCTGTTCGAGCGACCGGCCTGGGCGCAGATCGATGGAAAACCGGGCAAGCGGCAAAAGGTGGCGCTGGCACCGGCGGAATAGATGTCAGACTTCAGTCTCTTCCTTCTTCGGAGCGAACACAAAGAAGATGAAGGCGCTGTAGGCGAATGAGAACGCAAGCCCGGTGGTCGCGCTCAAGAATGTGATTGCCCAGACGCTCATGAGAACGAAGTTGAGGGCCGCGAAGATGAGCCGGTCGGTCATACCGAGGCGGGCCTTGTCGAGTTCCACGAACGAGAAATAGGCGTGATTGCGGGCGGCGAGGGCGCATAGTCCAAGAACGAAGAAGACCCACACAGCAAGCTTTGTGAACGCGCCCGGCCATGTGTCGCCCAAAAAGATCGCAAGGCCTGCGAGCGTGCTGCCGATTATCGCCGTCAAAGCCACATTCCCCTTTGCAAGAGCGCTTGCGAGAAACATCGTCTTGAAAGACTTTGCCTCGGGCTGTGTCGTTTTGAGATACCAGGCTTTTGTGGCGTTAAAGGCCTCTAAAACCGCCATGTCGTTTTTCCGTTGTGCGATTCATACTTCGCAAACGATACGACAAAGCATTGAGCACTTCGTGAAGTGTCATGGTGAATGCGATCTTAACATCAACCGCTATGAAATGGCGTAGGCGGCCTTCACACTTTCGATCTCGCAAAGCGCTTCATAGGGCTCGACAAGGGCTGGAAATTTGTCGCGCCAGCCGAGGTCTTCAAAGCGCAAGTCAAGATATTTCATGAGCGCTACAAATGCCGCCTCAGATATGTCGAACGGGCCGTCAAGCTGATGGGCGATGTTGGCGTTCAGCCATTGGAGCCCCTTGTCGATCCGATCAAAATTGTCCTCGATCATCGCGGGCCAGCGATATTCTTCCGGTCTTGCGAAAGTCTCGTAGCGGGTTGCAACCGCACGTTCCGTCATCCCGTTCAAGAGGGCGTGATTTCGCAGAACCTGCGTCCGCAAAGCACCTTCGGCAGGCAGCATCGTCTTGTTGCCGGCACGCTCGACGAGATAATCGCAGATGACGAATGAATCGTAGAGATGATTTCCGTCGCTCAGTTTCAATGTCGGGATTTGACGCAGGGGATTGTGGTTGTCCCCGAAGTCACGGTTCGAATTGCCCGGCGCAACCGTTGTCGCCACCAGTTCAATCTCATCCATCAATCCGCATTCGCAGGCGACGATCATGGTTTTTCTGACAAAGGGTGATGTGGCGGCGTAAAACAGTTGCATCAGTTGGTTTCTCCCGCAGATTTCAAAATACTCTCGAACCAGTCCATCGCGAGCGTCGGCCAGGCGGAGGGCACTTCGTGACCGCCGGGATGGATCGCGAACTCCAAGGCCGTGCCCGGTGTGCAATGGGTCCATATGCGTCGCCAGAAAGGGCCATCGGTGATGAACTTGTCCGCGCGATATTTCGCACATTTGTTCTCCACTCGCCATTGCCGTAGTGTTTCGTATATGTCGCCCTGCTCGATGAAGCCTGATCGCAAGGGGCGACCTTCGAGCGGCACGGTCTGGTCGCGCCAGCCGTGGGTGTGGAGGAGTTTCACTGGCCCCGTGCAGTCTTCAGGGTGAGGCCGCCAGAAGCCGCCCGCAACGGGTGCAAACGCGGTTGCGACCGTCGGGTCTTCGCAGGCAAGGTAAGACACGAGCGATCCGCCGATGGAATATCCGGTCATCAATATGCGGTTCGTATCGATGTTGAATTTTTGCTCTGCATCGGCAATCACCTCGCGCGTGAAGGCGAGGTCGTCGCGGTGGGGTGGGAATTGTGGGATGAAAGCCCAGCCGGGACCGAAGCGGCTACCCGGTCTTTTCTTGCCATTGGGCGCGATGACGACATAACCGCGGCTTGTAAAATCCTCGGTCATCTGTCTGCGCAGTTTGAAAATGCGCGCGCCCCAGCCGCCGCCGCCGTGAAAGAAGATCACGGCCGGGCGCTTTTCATCGGTGGGTCCAGCGGGCTCGACAGCATAGTAACTGCCAAGGGAAACGTCGCAGACGGTGTCAGCGTCAAAGCCGCAGTCTGCGGCCCTGGCATTTGAAAAGGGCGCGGTCGCCACGAGCGCGAAAAAGAGAGCGGCGAGGATGGCACTATGGCGTTTTTTCATGGGCATGGGATACATTTTGGGTGCGAGGGACCTGTGCTTCGATGCAATATAGGTCGGGTTAGGCAGCTGCACACAACAAACATTTGCGTTAGGTGAAGCGAGATGCGCACCATCAAACAACCCGGACCGACAACATCGCACAACCATGTCGTTTGCCTTAGTCAATATGAGCATGTGACGCTGAGCCTTTCAGCAGGGTGTGCGCTTCTTGCGGGCCTTGTTAACGCGCTCGGCGACAAGGCTGCTTGTGGTGCGCATGTGGAGGTGCGCAATGCCGCTGTGTCCGCGCTTGACTATGTCGGCCCGGCGCCCGCGCCCGATGAGACCCACGCGGCGTGGTATAGCGAAACCCGCACGCCATCCATGCCTGGCGTGATCGAGGATGCGCGGCTCACCTATGGGTTTCGCGAGGGCGAGCCGTTTTTCCATTGTCATGGGTCCTGGCGAGGACGCGACGGCGTCAGCGTGACGGGCCATCTTTTGCCGGATACAGCCATCTTGGCCGAGGACACCGATGTTGAGGTCTGGCTCTTTTCCGACGCGCGCTTTGACGTGACGCCGTGTGCTGTGACGAATTTCTCGCTATTTACACCGCGCGCGCTTCACCCTTCTGTCGATGGGGACGCGGCTCTCGTGAAGCTTTATCCAAACTGTGAGATTGGCGAAGAACTCGCGGCCGTGTCCGCTTTCCTCGGGTGGGAAGGCGCGGATGTCAAAGGCATTGGCAGCATCATCGGCGCGGTCTTTGATGATGGTCGCGTGCTTGAGAGCTACGCAACGGAGTTTTACTTCACGGATGGGCGCGTTTCTGCCGACGCCCCCGCCGATCTTCATCTCACAATCGTCGGGATTGATGGTGCCGCGATGTCCGGTCGCCTGAAGCCGAGCGCGAATGCGACTTTCATCACCTGCGAGGTCATCCTCTTGAGGCGATGATTCTCCTTCTTGTGCTGACTTGCCTATTTGTTCCTTATATGTTCTCTTGAATTAAGAGGAGGCAAGCGCATGGCAACATCCACAAAACTCAACGGCACGCTCAGGGCCTTCATTGAACGGCAGCCCATGTTTTTCGTCGCGACCGCCGGGCGCGAAGGGCGGGTCAACGTCTCTCCGAAAGGCATGGACACGCTCAATGTGATCGATGACACACGCATCGTTTGGCTGAACCTGAGTGGCAGCGGCAACGAAACGGCGGCCCATGTGTTGGAGACGGCGCGCATGACTTTGATGTTCTGCGCCTTTGAGGGCGATGCCATGATCCTGAGAGCCTACGGGCGGGCAACAGTGCTCCATCCGCGCGATGACGGCTGGGACGCTGCGATTGCCGCTTTTCCGACGATGGCGGGCAGCCGTCAGATTTTCGATCTTGCGATTGATCTCGTACAGACCTCGTGCGGCACGGGTGTGCCGCTGATGGCGTTTCAAAAGAGCCGCGGCGAGGAGGAATTGGTGCCGTATTTCGATGACCTCGGTGAGGAGGGCGTGCGCAGCTTTTGGAAGAAAAAGAATACGATTTCGATCGACGGTAAGCCGACGGGACTGTTTGACGACGGTGTTTGAATGAGGTCCCGGCTCAAG
>JBCBTO010000010.1:0-18224 GCA_039818625.1 Pseudomonadota bacterium | reverse complement strand
ACCCCAGCAAAACCCTGGAAAATGGTGCTGCTGGGGAGATTTGAACTCCCGGCCTCTCCCTTACCAAGGGAGTGCTCTACCCCTGAGCTACAGCAGCTCTCTAAACTCTCAAAACCTTCAAAATAAACCCCGCATGAAACCCCAAGGCACTATCTCGAAGAAAATTACTCACCAAACCAAATAGTTAAACAAAAGCACCTGCCCCTTACCAAGGGAGTGCTCTACCCCTGAGCTACGGCAGCGTGCGTGATTGCACCTCCAACACGGTTCGTTTGCCATAGGGGTGAGAGATGCGCAAGCGTGAAAACCGGCCCCAATCATATTTCCAACATTGCCGGTCACGGCATTGTTGACAGATCACGCAGCCCATCTGCTATGCCAGCAGATATGACGTATAAAGAGAAAAACCGGCAACAAAGACTGAGCGAAGCGCTGCGGAGCAATCTCAACCGCCGCAAGGCTCAAAAGCGCGCGATCGACAATAATGCGGCAAAGAGTGACGATGCGGGAGACCGTGAGCTGACATCGCAAAAGCGCAGATTTCGGGAAAAGCCTGTCACACCTTCCAGAACAGAACCGCCGGAAAAATAGCAAACACCCACAGCCGATTTGCCGGCGTTTGGAACCAGTGCCTTGATTTGCCCCCCATCCATGCGCTAGCCCGTGTGGACAACTTAGACAATACTTTGAAGGACAACCATGGACAGCATTCGCATCGTCGGAGGGAATGAACTCAACGGGACCATCCCGATCTCAGGCGCGAAAAACGCAGCCCTGCCCCTCATGATCGCGAGCCTGCTCACAGACGGCACGCTGACACTCGACAACCTGCCACGCCTGCGTGATGTCGAGCAGCTGATCCGCATCCTGGTCAACCACGGCGTGAATTACTCCGTCGATGGCAAGCGCCCAGGCGCGGACATGATGAAGGGCCAACGCGTCCACTTCACTGCAAAAGATATTGTTGATACGACCGCACCCTACAATCTCGTCTCCAAGATGCGGGCGAGCTTCTGGGTCGTCGGACCTATCCTCGCGCGTATGCATGAAGCGAAGGTTTCGCTGCCCGGCGGCTGCGCCATCGGCACACGCCCGGTCGATTTCTTCATCGATGGCCTGAAAGACCTCGGCGCCCAAATCGAAATCGAACAAGGCTATGTCGTGGCAAAGGCTCCGGGTGGTCTCGTCGGCAATCGGATTGAAATCCCGCGCGTCTCAGTCGGAGCAACCCATACTTTGATGATGGCGGCAACGCTCGCCAAAGGCGAGACGGTGATTGAAAACGCCGCGCGCGAGCCGGAAGTTACTGACCTTGCAGCTTGCCTTAGCAAAATGGGCGCAAGGATCACAGGCGCTGGGACCTCGACGATCACCATCGACGGCGTGGATGAACTTTACGGTGCCCATCATATGGTTCTGCCCGACCGGATTGAGACTGGAACCTATGCGATGGCAGTCGCCATGGCGGGTGGCGACGTCATGCTTTCGGGCGCACGTGCGCATCTTCTCCAAAGCGCGCTTGATGTTCTGGTCAAAACAGGCGTTGAGCTTGAGGAGACCAACGAGGGCGTACGTGTAAAACGCAACGGCCATGGGATCGCACCGGTCGACATCACCACCGACCCGTTCCCCGGCTTCCCGACAGACCTTCAAGCCCAGTTCATGGCGCTTATGACCAGGGCGTCCGGAACATCGCAGATCACGGAAACGATTTTCGAAAATAGGTTCATGCACGTGCAGGAACTCGCGCGGCTTGGGGCGAAAATCTCACTGAATGGCCAGACAGCCACCGTTGAAGGCGTATCTGAGCTGAAAGGCGCCGAGGTGATGGCAACCGATCTTCGGGCATCGGTATCGCTCGTCATTGCAGGCCTCGTCGCAGATGGCGAGACGACCGTGAACCGAGTCTATCATCTCGACCGCGGCTTCGAGCAACTGGAAGACAAGCTTTCTGCCTGCGGCGCCGACGTCACCCGAATTTCGCACTAGGTTTCAAACCCACCGTGCGATGACGCAAGGACGGGCGTGAAATGTCGGCTCCTGAAAAGACCGACATCTCCTTTGGGCTCACCCTTTTCCCAACATCGGGATGGAGGATGACCCATGTTGCACGAAGGCCCCTATTCCATTTCCAACCGCAAGATTGATCCGGCACGACGACGCCCGGCAAAGCCGCTCAAACCGGATGGCACGCCCGACGACAAGGATCGGGTGGAAATCGGACCCACCGATATCGCATTTTCCGAATGGGCGGCGTTGGGACTGGAAGCGCCAAATCTGGACATCATGAGACAGGCCCGTCTCGACCGGCTGACGGCTGAACTGCAAAGGCGTGACTACGGAGCGGCCCTCCTGTTCGACCCGCTCAACATCCGATATGCGACTGACAGTTCCAACATGCATATCTGGATCATGCACAACCCGGCGCGTGCCGCCTTCGTCGCAGCAGACGGCCACATGGTGCTCTGGGATTTCCACGGCTGCGACCACCTTTCCTCCTATCTTCCACTCATCAAAGAAGTCCGCCACGGAGCCGACATCTTTTATTTTACCGCTGGCGATTCAGGCGCCAGGAAAGCGGAGAAACTCGCAAGCGACGTGGCTGACCTCATGCGCGAGCACTGCGGCGACAATCGCAGGATCGCCGTCGACCGCTGGGAGTTGGAAGGCTGTGATGCGCTCAGACACGCAGGCCTCGACATCATGGACGGCGGGTCAACACTGGAGCACGCCCGCGCGATCAAAACGCCAGAGGAAATCAAGGCTATGCGCTGCGCAGTCGCGACGTGTGAGATCGCGGTCGAAGAGATGAAAAAAGCGCTCGAACCGGGCATCGCAGAGGTAGAACTCTGGTCAATCCTGCATAAGGAAAATATCGCCCGTGGTGGTGAGTGGATCGAGACACGCATCTTGAGTTCGGGCCAGCGCACCAATCCATGGATGCAGGAGGCCGGGCCGCGCAGGGTGGCAGACGGCGACCTGCTCGCTTTCGACACCGACCTCATCGGGCCCTATGGTTTTTGCTGTGACATCTCCCGCACATGGTATTGCGGTGATGGCTTGCCGACCCGGGAACAATGCGATCTCCACGCCGTTGCTCTTGCGCATATCAAGGAAAACGAGAAACTGCTCCGGCCGGGAACACCCTTTCACGCGCTTACAAACGGTGGTCATAAGCTACCAGATAAATACGTTCAGCAGCGCTACGGCGTGAAAATGCACGGTGTGGGGCTCTGCGACGAGTTTCCCTCCATCCGTTATGAGCAGGATTTCGACCCCGATGCCTTTGACTATATCGTTGAACCCGGCATGTGCTTCTGCGTCGAGGTCTATGTCGGCGAAGTCGGCGGCAAAGAGGGTGTAAAACTGGAAGATCAGGTGATCGTCACCGAAGACGGCCCGGTCAACATCACAAGTTGCCCGTTTGATGAGAAATTGACCGCAGGGATCGCGCGCTAGATCGCCCTTTTGAGAGAGATCACCCAGCCGGTGAGACCGATCTCGGGAATATGCTCACCATGGTCATGGGACAATTGGCTCAACCGTCCGAGTGCGGAAAGCGCATCAAGCTTCGCGCGCAATGTCCCCAAGCGGTAGAATTTGTCATTGAGACCGATGATGATCGGCCCACCGGGTTTCACCACCCGAATGAGTTCTTCCATCGCATCAGCTTCCACATGCTGCATGGAAAACACGCCCACGGCGACGAGCGCATCATACTCAGCATCGCTCACATCGAGCGGCGGCTTGTTGAGATCTGCCTCGAACAATCGGCCATAGACACCCGTATCCTTCGCCTTGTCGAGCATGGCGGACGAAAAATCACAACCATCGATGGTTTCATATCCCGCATGATGCAACGCAGCACCACTGAGGCCGGTGCCGCACCCAACATCGAGAATTGATCCACCTTGGGGCATCAACGCTTTCAGGGCTGCCGCACAGCGCACGGGCTGCCGGTATCCCTTGTCGGCGAGTTCCAAGTCGTAAGAGGCAGCCCACTTTTCATAAAGGGCATGCGTCTCTTCAACGGACTTATGATCATAGGCCTGATCGAGAAAAGGCTCGTAGGATTTGGGATCTATCATGGCCATCCTCCACCCATTGATAGAACGACAGGACGGCGGGTATGGCAACAGAATTCAGCGCGAGAAGAACGAATGTGTCTCAGCCCAGAAGGCGTTTCACGATTCCGTTTGCTTTGCCGAAATCCATTTTGCCCGGATATTGGTCTTTCAGCGTTCCCATGACCTTACCCATATCGCGCAAACCCTCCGCGCCACAGGTTGAGATCGCCTGTTCACACGCCGATTCGGTCTCAGCCTCGCTCAACTGCTCCGGCAAGAACTTTTTGATGACCTCGATCTCGTCACGCTCACCTGTCGCAAGCTCAAGCCGCCCGGCTTCCTCGTAAACGCGGGCGGATTCCTCGCGCTGCTTCACCATTTTGGACAAAACATCCAAGATCTCATCATCGTCGATACGGCCGTCCGCGCCGTTTCGTTTCGAGATATCGCGATCTTTGATGGCAGCGCTGATCAGCCGAAGCGTATTGATTTCGCATTTGTCACGATTGTGCATGGCAGCCTTAAGGGCTGCCGCAATTTTTTCACGCATGAAAAAAGCTTGTCCTACAAATCAAAAGACTGTCCCCAGAAAGATAGTAGTCCCAGGATGACTACCAAGCAAACAGTTTAAATTTTATAAGATGTTGTTTTGCTTGGACTTTATATTTTTCGACCCGTTGACGGGCGGGAAACTTTCTCTTAATACCGCGAGACATCACCAAATTTCAGCGGGCATAGGGCGAATCCTCAGGATAAGACCGTCGAAAGACGAGCGCGCGCCTGCGCAAAGACAAAGCGGAAATGACGAGGACAACATCATGGATGCATGGAAAGACCCAGTACCAACGGCCGTCCTGGTCCTGAGCGATGGAACCGTCATCGAAGGCATGGGCCTCGGCGCGAAGGGTAGCATGGAAGCGGAGGTCTGTTTCAACACGGCGATCACCGGCTATCAGGAAATCCTGACGGACCCGTCTTACGCTGGCCAGATTGTCACCTTCACCTTTCCCCATATCGGCAATGTCGGCACGAATGACGAGGATATGGAGACCGTCGATGAGACCACGAAATCCGGAGTGCGTGGGTGCATCATCAAGGCCGACATCACGGAGCCATCAAACTACCGCAACACACGAGCACTCGACGCATGGTTGGAAGCCCGCGGCATCATCGGCCTTGCGGGCATAGACACGCGCGCTCTCACCAACATCGTGCGTGAGAAGGGTTTGCAAAACGCCGTGATCGCCCACGACCCATCGGGCGTGTTCGACCTTGAGACACTCAAAAAACGCGCTGCCGACTGGCCGGGTCTTGAAGGAATGGACCTTGCGAAGACAGTCACCACATCGGCGACCTTTGAATGGAGTGAGGCACCGTGGGTTTGGGACGAAGGCTTTAGACAAACAAGCGAGACGCCCTATCATGTGGTTGCCCTCGATTTCGGCGTGAAACGCAATATCCTGCGCCTGCTCGCAGGCCTCGGCTGCAAAGTGACCGTTCTTCCTGCAAACGCCAAAGCTGACGACGTTTTGGCGCTGAATCCGGATGGCGTGTTTTTGTCAAACGGTCCGGGTGACCCCGCAGCGACAGGTGCATATGCGCTCGGCACCATCAAAGCGATTGTCGGCGCGGACATTCCCCTTTTCGGGATTTGCCTCGGTCATCAGATGCTCGGCCTCGCCCTTGGTGCGAAAACCGTGAAGATGCACCAGGGCCACCACGGCGCAAACCATCCGGTTAAGGATAACACGACGGACAAGGTTGAAATCGTGTCCATGAACCACGGCTTTGCGGTCGACGGATCAACGCTGCCTGACGGCGTCGAGGAGACCCATGTCTCGCTCTTCGATGGATCGAACTGTGGCCTGCGCGTGACGGGAAAACCGATCTTCTCGGTTCAGCACCACCCGGAGGCCTCACCGGGCCCGCAGGATTCCCATTATCTCTTCAAGCGCTTCATCAATCTCATGCGTGAGCGCAGGCAAGAGCCACTGATGGCAGAACACGGGCGAGCTTAAATCTGCTGGCTGGCGGACCGTCGTCGCCCGCCGGCAATCGCCCTTAGAAGTCCACCGAACAAATAGCCAAAAAGTCCGCCAACCCCGCCGTATAAAAGGCCGCTCGCCGTAGCGGGCAGACCAACGGTGTAATCGTGCATCACGCCGTCCAGCAATTTGGCATCCGCCTCCAGAGCGAGATAGACGGGCTTGTAAAAATCATGGGCCGTTGAAAACGCCGTCACCTGCCGCGTCAGGGTCTCGTAGCGCTCGACCGCATGCGCCATAGACACACCACGGTCGCGTAGAAACGGCTCGGGCGAGCGCGCGTAGATCGCAAGCGCCTGCTCTCGGTCTAGACCGTTCTTGGAAGCATCGGCATCGAACTGGGCGATGATCTGCTCAAGTTCATCAATGGCACCGCCGAGCCTTTGTTGATATTGCGTGGCGATTTCCGGCCCTTGCCCGAACCCGGCGGCCCCGATCAGACCGAGCACGATGATGACGAGACGACCGATCAACTCACCCTCCTTGCAGGGTCAAAGCCGCTTGCGGGGATAACGCCCTAAAGCCGAGCGGTGTTGAACGTATCGCACGCTTCGAGACGCCCTGACTGAAGCCCGCGATCGAACCAACGTTTGCGCTGATCGGACGTGCCGTGATTGAAGCTCTCCGGAACCACATAGCCCTGCGTGCGGCGCTGGATTGTGTCATCGCCAACCTGCGTTGCAGCATTGAGCGCCTCTTCGACATCACCAGCTTCCAGATAACCTTTGTTCGCCGCAAAATTCGCCCAAATGCCAGCAAAACAGTCCGCCTGAAGCTCAATCCGCACAGACATCGCGTTTTCTTCTGCCTTACTCATGGAACGGCGACGTTTGTTGAAATCGGGCAAAACGCCGATCAGGTTCTGCACATGGTGACCAACTTCATGCGCTATCACGTAAGCCTGCGCAAAATCGCCTGGCGCTTTAAACTGGCGTCGAAGTTGGTCAAAAAAGGCGAGGTCGATATACACTTTGCTGTCGGCGGGGCAATAGAATGGTCCAGTGGCTGAACTCGCAGCTCCACACGCCGAGCGCGTCTGCCCTGTGAAAAGCTGCAACACGGGTTTCTCATAAGTCCGCCCAGCTTGGGCGAAAACCTGCGTCCACATGTCCTCCGTGTCGGCAAGTACAACGCGCACGAATTGGCTCATCTCATCATTGGCTGGTGCGGCCTGCTGCTGCTGTGTCTGAAAGTTACCGCTGCCTCCACTGGGCAACAATCCACCGCCCCCGCCACTGAAGAAGGTAAGTGGATTGATACCAAAAACAAAATAGGCGATCAGTCCAATGACGATGAGCCCCAGGCCGCCGCCTCCGCCCGCTCGCCTGATACCACCGCCGCGTCGTGATCGCCCGAAACCACCCCCGCGCCCTCTCAGGTCTTCCACATTAGAACTCTGTCTGCGACCGCGCCAACGCATATCACACTCCCCGAACTGATATCCGCACGTTACTCCATACAATGTATATCGCGACAGCAAGATATTGTCGCGGGAAAAAGCGTCGCCAAGTAAGGGCGCGACTTACCAAGCATCTGGGCAAGCATCTGGATCTTAAAAGCAAAATGGGGCGCCTGAGCGCCCCATTTTGTCATCAATGAAATGAGTAACTTTAGCGTTTTGCGCCCATGAACTGAAAAATCTTCTTCCAGAAACGGGCGGTATCGCATCGAAACTGAGCAACCGCGTGGACATCAACGTGATGACCGAGTTGCGCGCGACCGATAGCCATATAACTGTTCATGGTATGGTCCTTTCCAACCGCCGAATATGAGTTAATACTGACCACATTGATTACCATCTTGTTTAGACTTAATACAAAGATGCACAATGTGCGCTGTGAGTGCAATATGTGCATTCTGATGAGGCAAGTCAAGCAGAAACGCAAATTTTGCGCTTTTTGATTGATTTTCAACATATCACTGTGCTTTTAGAGAGGCTGTGGCACGGTATGAGTAGACGACAAGACCCGATGGAAAGCGAAGACACCAAAAGCCTGATGTCGGCAGAACAGTTTAGAAGCTGGCGAAAGACGCTGGGACTGAAGCAGAAAGACGCGGCAAATCTGCTCGGCCTGCAAAAGCGCATGATCCAGTATTATGAAAAGGGCCATCGAGACGGCAAACCGGTTGTCATTCCGAAGTCGGTGCGTTTGGCATGTTATGCGCTGGAACAGGGCGTTGATGACTATAACGGCCGGGAAACCACGCGCATTGATATCGGCCGATATCGACGCGCCTCCGGCCTTGACGGATAAACCGTACACAACAAAAGACGTTGCAAGATGAGATTCCGCTTTTCATCTCTGAAGCGCTTGCCTATAGAACAATTCTAGCCAAACAAACTGATCGCTTCGCCCGGCCGCCCTTTCCGCGCCCGGGCTTTTTGTAAGCGCGCGCGGGACGCTAAGAAAACATGCCTAAACGCACGGATATCTCTTCCATTCTCATCATCGGCGCAGGCCCAATCGTGATCGGCCAGGCCTGCGAGTTCGACTATTCCGGAACACAGGCGTGTAAGGCGCTGCGGGCCGAGGGCTATCGCATCATTCTGGTGAACTCCAATCCGGCGACGATCATGACGGACCCGGAACTCGCTGACGCCACCTATATTGAGCCGATTACGCCGGAAATCGTCGCCAAGATCATTGAGAAGGAACGGCCAGATGCGGTCTTGCCGACCATGGGTGGGCAAACGGCACTGAACTGCGCATTGTCACTCCGCCGCATGGGTGTGCTTGAAAAATACGGTGTCGAAATGATCGGCGCGACAGCGGAGGCGATTGACAAAGCCGAAGATCGCGACCTTTTCCGCGAGGCGATGCACAAGATTGGCCTCAATACGCCGCGGGCCGCGTTCGTCAACACATCTGACCTCAAAAAGCGGTTTCAAAACGAATACGACCAGCGCAAGGCCGCCGTCGAAAAGCAATATGCGAACGAAACCGAGCGCGAGACAGCGCTTGCGGATTTTGAGACAAGATGGCTGGAGGGCGAGAGAAACCGACGCGAAGAACATCGCCTCACCGCCCAGCTTCAGGCGCTGAAAGCGAGTGAAATCACCGGCCTTCCCGCCATCGTCCGCCCCTCCTTCACGATGGGCGGTCAAGGCGGCGGCATCGCCTATACGCTCGAAGAACTCTACGACATCGTGCTGTCCGGCATTGAAGCATCGCCAACCAACGAGGTGCTGGTTGAGGAAAGCGTGCTCGGCTGGAAAGAATTTGAGATGGAAGTCGTCCGCGACAAGGCCGACAACTGCATCATCATCTGTTCCATCGAAAACCTTGATCCCATGGGCGTGCACACCGGCGACAGCATCACAATTGCCCCGGCCCTGACCCTGACAGACAAGGAATATCAGATCATGCGGAACGCCTCGATTGCGGTCCTGCGTGAAATCGGTGTGGAGACCGGCGGCTCAAACGTCCAATTCGCCGTCAATCCTGCTGATGGCCGTCTTGTGGTGATCGAGATGAACCCGCGCGTGTCGCGGTCCTCCGCGCTCGCCTCTAAGGCAACGGGCTTCCCAATCGCGAAAGTCGCAGCCCGCCTCGCCGTCGGCTACACACTCGACGAACTCGAAAACGATATCACCGGCGGCGCAACGCCAGCATCCTTCGAGCCGAGCATAGATTATGTCGTCACGAAAATCCCGCGCTTTGCCTTCGAAAAGTTTCCAGGCGCACAGCCGAACCTGACGACGGCGATGAAGTCGGTCGGCGAGGTGATGGCGATTGGCAGAACCTTTGCCGAGAGCCTGCAAAAGGCCCTGCGCGGTCTGGAGACGGGCCTCTCCGGCCTCGATGACATCGAAATCGACGGCTACAAGGAAGGCCAGGAAAAAGACGCGATCCGCGCCGCTCTCGGCACGCCAACTCCAGATCGGCTTCTACAGGTCGCCCAAGCCATGCGCCTCGGCTGGGACAACGATTTCATCCACTCGTTCTGCAAGATCGATCCTTGGTTCTTGAACCAGATCCGCGACATCGTGGATATGGAAGAAAAAATCCGCGAGCACGGTCTGCCGACCACGGAAAAGACGATGCGGATGGTGAAAGGCATGGGCTTTTCCGACGCCCGCCTCGCCACACTGTGTGACATGACGGAGAACGAGGCGCGCGCCCACCGCGAACGGTTCAACGTCTTCCCGGCTTACAAGCGCATCGACACATGCGCGGCGGAGTTTGCCTCGCCAACGGCCTATATGTATTCGACCTATGAGGTTCCATTTGACGGTGCGGTTCGCTCCGAAGCCTACCCGTCGGACCGCAAGAAAGTCGCCATTCTCGGCGGCGGACCAAACCGCATTGGCCAGGGCATCGAGTTCGATTATTGCTGCTGTCACGCAGCCTTTGCCCTGAGGGACGAAGGCTACGAGACGATCATGGTGAACTGCAACCCGGAGACGGTATCAACGGACTACGACACCTCAGACCGGCTCTACTTCGACCCACTCACGGCTGAAGACGTGCTCGAAATCCTGCGCGTGGAAAAACAGAACGGCACGCTCCACGGGGTGATCGTCCAGTTCGGCGGCCAAACCCCGTTGAAACTTGCAAATGCGCTCGAAGAGGCGGGAATTCCGATCCTCGGCACCTCCCCGGATGCAATTGATCTCGCCGAAGACCGCGACCGTTTCCAGACGCTATTGAACGACCTCAACCTC
This sequence comes from Pseudomonadota bacterium, assembly GCA_039818625.1. GTDB lineage: Bacteria > Pseudomonadota > Alphaproteobacteria > Rhizobiales > JACESI01 > JBCBTO01. The sequence continues at coordinate 7,446 of JBCBTO010000010.1, read as the reverse complement.
AAGCAACCGAACAACGGCATTGCCCGTTCGCGCGATGAGGCGAAGGCGATCATCGAGAAAATCGGCTATCCGGCCGTGATCAGACCGTCTTACGTCCTCGGCGGGCGGGGAATGGAGATCGTACGCAGCGATGAACAGTTCGACCGCTATATTAACGAGGCGGTGATCGTCTCCGGCGACAGCCCCGTTCTGATCGACGGTTATCTGTCAAATGCCATCGAAGTCGATGTCGATTGCCTGTCCGATGGCACGGACACCTTCGTTTGCGGCATCATGGAGCATATCGAAGAAGCGGGCATTCACTCCGGCGACAGCGCCTGCTCACTGCCACCTCATTCGCTGGGCAAAGACGTGATCGAAGACCTTAAGGAGCAGACGCGGGCCCTCGCCCTCGCCCTTAAGGTTGGTGGTTTGATGAATGTCCAATACGCGGTGAAAGACGGCGACATTTATGTCCTGGAAGTGAACCCAAGGGCATCGCGCACCGTGCCTTTCGTTGCAAAAACCATCGGCACGCCAATTGCCAAGATCGCCAGCCGCATCATGGCGGGCGAGACACTCGCAAGCTTCGCTCTCGAAGAAAAGAACCTGGACCACATCGCCGTGAAAGAAGCGGTTTTCCCCTTCGCCCGTTTCCCCGGCGTCGACACAGTCCTCGGCCCGGAAATGCGCTCCACAGGCGAGGTCATGGGCCTCGACAAAACATTCGGGACGGCGTTTGCAAAGTCACAGCTTGGCGGTGGAACGAAGGTCCCGACATCCGGCGCAGTTTTTGTATCAGTGCGCAACGATGACAAGGAACGCATCCTCGGCTCGATCAGATTGCTCCACTCTATAGGCTTCAAAGTGCTTGCAACGGGCGGCACGCAAACCTTCCTCGAAGGCCATGGGATCGAGACAACACGCGTCAACAAAGTACTCGAAGGACGCCCCCATGCGGTCGACGCTCTCAAAAATGGTGAGGTGCAACTGGTGTTTAACACGACAGAAGGGCCAAAAGCGCTTGCAGACAGCCGTTCTCTGCGTCAGGCTGCGCTATTAAACAAAGTGCCGTATTACACGACACTTTCAGGCGCCGTTGCTGCGGCATACGGGATCGAAGCTTACAAACGCGATGTCGTTGAAGTGCGTTCACTTCAATCTTACTTTGCGGACGCTGCTTAGATCAACGATAACGAAATGACGCTGGCGCCTTGCCAAAGGCGACGGCGGTAGAGACTGTGAGGAGGTCCAATGGTCGAGAAAGTTCCAATGACCGTTGCCGGTTACAAAATGCTCGAGGAGGAGTTGAAAGGCCGCCAGCAGGAAGAACGTCCGCGCATCATCCGCGAGATCGAAGAAGCCCGTGCGCACGGAGACCTGTCGGAGAATGCAGAATATCATGCGGCGAAAGAAGCCCAGAGCATGAACGAAGGCCGCATCATGGAGCTTGAAGACAAGCTCGGACGCGCTGAAGTCATCGACACGACCAAGTTGGGCGGCGAAACCGTGAAGTTCGGCGCAACAGTCAAGATTGTCGATGAGGACACCGACGAAGAGAAGGTCTATCAGATTGTCGGAGATCTGGAATCCGACATCAAACTGGGAAAAATCTCGATTTCTTCACCCATTGCCCGCGCCCTCATCGGCAAGGAAGAAGGCGACAGCATTGAAGTGGCCGCCCCCTCCGGCGCGCGTGCCTATGAGATTTTGGAAGTGCGATACGTTTAGCGCGGACATGCGGTCGGAGGGTTAAAGGTCTTGGCTTCGACCGGCGCGCCATCCATTTGGATCATAACGAGCGGCAGACGCGGTGACATCGTGCAATGCGAGGCGATCGCGCACCACCTCAGTGATGACATAAGACACATCAAAGTCACCCCCAAACCGCCCTTCGAATGGCTGATGCCCTGGGGTCCGATAGACCCGCGAGACCGCGAATTGATAAAACCGCCCTACCCGGATCTCATCATCGCATCGGGACGCCGGTCTGTGCCCTATGTACGCCGCGTGGTTCGCGCATCAAACGGCACATGCCGGGCACTGTTTATGAAAAACCCCGGCTGCGACATATCCAAATTCGGCATCATGTGGCTCCCCTTCCACGACCAGAAACCGGGCGACGATGTGATCGAAACATTGACCGCCCCCCATCTTATCACGGCAGACCGGCTGCAAAATGCGAGACATCACCCAACGCCCGAAATCGCCAAACTCCCCGGGCCGCGCCTTGGATTGGTGCTTGGCGGCAATTCCAGGCGCGTCACATATGACACGGATACAATTGAACAATTCGGCAATGCCCTCGAAACCGTAACAGGGTTCAGGTCCATGGCGGTCACGGGCTCGCGCCGCACACCGGCCGCCCTCCTCGACGAGGTGGCGAAGACAAGGCCCGAATTACCGAAGTTTATCTGGGACGGCGGCGGGCGCAATCCGTATTTCCAGATTCTCGCCCACGCCGACGCCCTTCTCGTCACAGGCGATTCCCACAATCTGGTGAGCGAAGCGCTGGCGGTTGGAAAACGCGTTTACGTTTTTAGCCCGCCGGGCAACGCGGAAAAATTTGACTGGACGCTTGGTGAACTTGAAAAGAACGGCCTCATTTCCCCCTTTCCCGGCCCTTTAAAACCGGGTGATGCGACGCCATATGACGTGACGGGCGAAATAGCACTGAAGGTGCGGGAGATGTTCAATCTGTGATTTCCGTCCACAACAAGAATTTTGGATGAGATTTGGTCGGCTGACCGGTTGACCAATCAACAACCCCTGTCAATATCACAACACACCGAGGGCATACACACACGCATCGGTTTAAAGGACTTGCGACATGCACACGAAAGTTTTGATCATTGGCTCAGGCCCGGCGGGATACACGGCTGCGGTCTACGCAGCCCGCGCGATGCTTGAGCCCGTCCTCGTGACCGGCCTCGAGCAGGGTGGACAATTGACCATCACCACCGATGTCGAAAACTACCCAGGCTTCGCAGACCCGATCCAGGGTCCTTGGCTCATGGAGCAAATGAAAGCTCAGGCGGAAAATGTCGGCACAAAACTGGTGAACGACACGATCGTGAACGTGGACCTCGACAAGCGCCCGTTTAAAGCGACCGGCGACGGCGGTGAGATCTACACCGCAGACACGATCATCATCGCGACGGGCGCGAAAGCAAAGTGGCTCGGACTTGAATCGGAACAAACCTTCATGGGCTTTGGCGTCTCAGCCTGTGCCACATGCGACGGCTTCTTTTACCGAGGCAAAAACGTCGCCGTCATCGGTGGCGGCAACACGGCCGTCGAAGAAGCCCTTTACCTCGCAAACCTCGCCGAAAAGGTGACCGTCATTCACCGGCGCGACGAGTTGAGAGCGGAGAAAATCCTCCAGGAGCGCCTCTTCGCCCATCCGAAGATCGAGATGATGTGGGATTCGACTGTCGACGAGATCACCGGCGAGCAGAAAATTCCGCCGTCGGTGACGGGCCTGACAGTCGCGAACACCAAGACTGGTGAGAAGACCTCACTCGACGTGGATGGCGTTTTCGTCGCCATCGGCCATGCGCCCGCCGTCGAGCTTTTCAAAGGAAAAGTCAAAATGCGGGACAACGGCTACCTCTGGACGGCACCAGATTCAACTGCAACGGATATCGATGGCGTCTTCGCAGCAGGCGATGTCACGGATGATATCTACAGGCAAGCGGTCACTGCCGCCGGCATGGGTTGTATGGCCGCTCTTGAGGCCGAAAAGTATATTGCAGCGCTCGAAGCCGACATAGCGAAAGAAGCGGCCGAGTAAGCGCGCAAAGGGGCTGAGACGATGGACTGGGACAAGCTGCGTATCTTTCACGCGGCAGCGGAGGCGGGAAGCTTCACCCATGCGGGCGACACGCTGAACCTCAGCCAGTCGGCCGTCAGCCGTCAGGTGAGCGCGCTGGAATACGACCTTGGCGTCTCACTCTTCCACCGTCATGCGCGCGGTCTTGTGCTCACGGAGCAAGGCGAGGATTTGTATCGCACGGCCCACGACGTACTGATGAAGCTGGAGGCGGCCAAGGTTCGCTTGACGGACTCGCAACAGCGCCCATCGGGCAGCCTTCGCGTGACAACAACCGTTGGGCTTGGAAGCACATGGCTCACGACACGCGTCAACAAGTTCATCGATCTTTATCCCGAAATCGACCTGCAGCTGAGATTGACGGACACCGATCTTGACCTGAACATGCGCGAAGCGGACGCCGCGATCCGGCTACACCCGCCAAAACAGCCGGACCTCATCCAGCGCAAACTCTTCACGGTGCACTTTCACCTCTACGCCTCAGCGGGCTACACGAAGAGATTTGGCCCTCTCAAGGGCCTTGATGACCTCGACAATCACAGATTGATCGCGTTCGGCCACCCCTCTCCAGATCATTTGCGAGAGCTCAACTGGATCTTGCGGGTTGGTCTCGGCGGCAAAAATGAACGCCGCCCCACATTGCTCGTCAACAATGTTTACGCAATGAAGAACGCCGTGCAACGCGGCGTCGGTATCGCACTTCTGCCGGACTATGTGGTGGACAAGGAAGCGGGCCTCGTCCAACTCCCATCAGAGCAGGACGTGCCGTCCTTCGATACCTATTTTGTCTACACAGAGGACATGCGCTCATCTGCACGCGTCCAGGCATTCCGCGATTTTCTGGTCTCGGAAGCTCAAAAATGGGCATTCTGATCAGCGCCGATAGTTGAACGCCGCCGTCACATGGCGCCGCAATTTCCAGGGTAATAGACGTCCAAGACGCGTGGCGATCACCATCGGCCATGGGAACGCGTAAAAGCCTTTCTTATCATCGAGTGCGCGCTTGATGAGCGTGGCCGCCTCATCTGCCGACATTTGAAACGGACGCCAGTTTTCGCGCACGTCTGTCATCGGCGTCTTGATATAGCCCGGGCAGATGACGCTCACCAGCACATTGTCCTCATGCAGATAAGCGCGCATGGCCTCACCATAGGCGACGACTGCTGCCTTTGAGCCACTATAAGCCGGTAGATCGGCGAGCGGTTGCAAGGCGCTCAGGGAACTGATGAGAGCAACATGCCCTTTTTTGCGCGTCTGCATGTAAGGGGCAACGGCGGTCAGAAAATTGATCACCCCACCAACATTGGTTGAGACCTGCTGCCACGCCTTATCGGCGCTTTCCAGAACGCGGTCCTTGTCATGGGTTTGAAGAACGCCGGCGTTGGCAATCACAAGATCAATCGGCATTTCAGCTGAGACATCGGCGACCCACGCACTGACAGCGCCGGCATCCGTGACATCCAGGATCTGGATGTAAACTTTTGCCCCCTTCTGCGCGCAGGCATCCGCTGCACTTTTCAGCCGTTCCTCGTTGCGACCGGTCAAAAACAGGGTCGTGTCGGCATCGGCATATTTCAGGGCAAGGGCAGCACCGAGACCAGAACTTGCGCCGGAAATCATAATGCATCGGTTCAGCGCCATGAGACCACCTATTTTCCAGTTAATCCGATCTTCGAAAGCAAACCGCGTTGGACGGTCGAAAGCAAGTCGCAAAAAAGCGTAAACGGCCCAAAAGCCGGACCATTCCCCGATCGTGGATGCCAAGCATGCGTTGACACAACTTCCTCAAAAACTCTAAAACCGACCGGGTGCCGGACAGCCGCCGGCAGGCTTTTGAACTGCGCGCGAACGACTGTGACCTCACACCAAAAATTCCTCTTTTTGCAGTCACATCCTTCCCGGTTCGGACGCGCTCTCATCAAGTACATGCGCGGCCAAGGTGTCGAATGCCACGTATTCAACCTGTCGCTCGGCGACTGGTTCTTGAACATCGGGCTTGGCGCAAAAAACTACGTGGGGAAGGTTAGAAACTGGCGAAGCTATCTCGACGGCTACGTGAAAGATCACTGCATCACGGATATCGTTTATTATGCAGATCAGCGCCCGTATCACAGGATCGCGCGGGCAATCGCAAGACAATATAACCTTAATGTCTATGCCTATGAGTTCGGTTATCTCCGCCCGGACTGGATCACGCTTGAGCGCAGTGGCATGGGCGTCTTTTCCCATTTTCCAAACGACCCGGCACTCATCCGGGAGCTCGCTTCAAAAATCGACCAGGAACGACCCGGGGGGTATTATCCTTACACCTTCTTTTCAGAAGCCTATCACGAGGTGTTCTACCACCTCGTGCCGAAGTTCCTGCCGTTCCTCTACCCCCATTATCGCCACGACCGCTACTACAACCCTTTCGTTGACTATCTGAGCTTCATTCCACGCCTGATCGCTTCAAAGGCACGCGCGCGACGAGCAACGATGCTGATTGATGCGCTGCTGGAAGATGAGAGCCCCTATTTCGTCGTCATCATGCAATTGCAATCGGACTATCAGATCCGACGATCATCGCACTACACCCATCTCAGTCAAATGATCAGCGAGATCGTGAAGTCTTACGCAGACCATGCACCTGAGAACGCGAAGCTTATTTTCAAGCTGCACCCTTATGACAACAATTTCGAACGCTGGCCCGATGTCGTCCAGCGAACGGCAGAAGAGCTTGGATGCGGCGAGCGCGTCAGGACGATCGACGGCGGCGATCTCGGCAGATTGTACTCAAAATGCAAAGGTGTGGTCTTGATCAACAGCACCGCCGGGCTCCACGCCTTACAACAAAGCGTACCGGTCAAAACCCTCGGCATCGCGATCTACGACGTTGCCGAGATCACTTTTCAAGGTTCGCTTGATGCATTCTGGACCGAGGCAGCCCCACCGGACAAGGAAACCTTGAACGCCTTCTTGAAGCTCCTCGTTGCCAGCGTTCAGGTCAAAGGCAACTTTTTCACGCGCGAAGGACGCGCCGTCGCCGTTCCGGAATTCGCGCGCAGGATCATCGCGGGCGACGTCAACAACTATGGCGCATTTGTCGAACCCCCACCCCGCCTGCAAAAGGCGCGCGACATGGGCGTTCCGATCAAATACGAGGACTGAATGGCAGACGTGGCCGCCGAAACAAAAGACGCGCCGCGGGTCTTCTTGTTCCTGCAAGGGCCGCTTTCGAACTTTTACTCAGAGATTGCGAAACATCTGATCGACGCAGGCGAGACGGTGTTGAAAATCCACATTTGCGGCAACGACAAAATGGATTGGCACCATAAGGGCGCGTTCGACTACCGGGGCACGCTCACAAATTTCGAGCGCTTTCTAGAAGAAAACCTCACCCCGTTCGCCGTGACCCACATCATTCTGCACGGTGACCGCAGACCGTATCACAGGGCGGCCATCCGATGGGCCCGCCGCTACGAGATCGAGATCATCGCAACGGAACTCGGCTACTTGCGGCCGGATTGGATGACGATCGAATATGGCGGAACGTCGACCGGCTCGCACTTCCCGAACGACGCCGAAACGATTCAAGAGATCGCTTCAAAAGTCTCTGATTTCGATTCAAAAACAATCTATTCGGACAAAACGTTGAC
>JBCBTO010000009.1:0-18411 GCA_039818625.1 Pseudomonadota bacterium | reverse complement strand
AAACGATTGATGGTCTGGCGCAATTCGACCACGTCGTCATCTCTCTCGACCGTAAAGCCCGTCCGTCCAAAACCTACTGGCAGGACTGCGGGCCAATTGGGGCGGCGCGCGTTTTTGCCTATGGGCATTGGGGCCTACCCCTCGGCATCGGGCTTTTCCTGTCATTCTTTCTCGCTGCGCGTCGCATCTTTCGGGAAGTGAATGCCGAGGACCTGAGACCTGATCTCATCCATGCGCACCGGTTGACCTTTGATGGTCTCGGAGCGTGGCTTCTGGCGCGGTGGTGGCGGGTGCCGTTTGTCGTTTCCGTCCGTGGCGAGGTTGAAAGCAAAGTCTTCCGTGTCAAACTACACTATCGGCCGCTTTACAGGCGGCTGATGCGCGACGCGTCCCTTATCTACTATGTGTCGTTGTGGTACCGAGACGCCGTTCGCCGCGTCACCGGGGTACCAATCGACAAAGAGCGGATCTTGCCGAACATCGTGCTCAACACGAAGACGGTGATTATACCTCAGTCGGCGAGCAATGGCTTCGTGTCCGTTTTCAACTTTGCGATCCACCAGAAAAAGGGATTAACCCGCCTTCTGCCCGCTTTGAAACAAGCGATGGGAGAATACCCTGAGATGACCCTCGATCTGATTGGCTCGGGTACAAGGGATGACCTCGACGCCGTCAGAAAACTTGTGACAAACCACGGTCTGACTGAGAGCGTCACAATTGTCGGGGCGCTCGATCATGATGATCTTATTGCCCGCCTTCCGGCCTACCGCGCCCTCGTCCTGCCAAGCCACAATGAAACATTTGGCATGGTCTATACCGAAGCGCTTTTTGCCGGTGTTCCGGTTCTTTTTAGCAAAGGGACCGGGATAGATGGCTATCTCGATGGCCTCCACGTCGGGGTCGGGGTCAATCCCAAGAGTGTCGACGACATCGCTTCGGCGCTGGTAACACTTTGGCAGGACAGCGACCACTTCAGGCAAACGATCGAGGCCAGTGCGCCAGATATTTTCGACACGTTCGACCCGCAAACGCATCTCGATGCTTACGCTCGAGATGTTTTTGCACTCACCAAAACGCGAGCCAATGACGCAGCCAATCGGAGCGACGGGTCCGATGCTTAACGATAAATTAAGGCGTTTTCTTTGGCATTTTTCCAATATGTTATGATTAAATGGCAGACAAGGCGTGGCGTTTAACAGTCCGTCAGGCTGGCCCCAGTCACCTGGCGCGGAGAGTATCTTAAAAATGAACGGCGACACCCCAATTCATGATCGGGCCGAACAGTATACACGTGGCCAGAACGACGTGGTCGACGATGTGCGCGCGACGGTGGCCGCCATCTGGCGTTTCAAAGCCTGGGTGATTGCGACGACGCTCGCAGCCCTTCTCGCGGGCCTCGCCTTTATTTTCACCGTTGAGCCAACCTATCACGCAAGCAATCAGTTGTTCATCGACCCACGCTCCAAGAGCCTCGTGGACAATGAAATCGTTCCAACAGGCCTTGGGCGGTCCAGCATAGGCGGTGATTTGATCCTGCTCGACAGTCAGGTCGAAATCATCAAGTCCGACGCAATCTTGCGCAAGGTGCTCGCGAAGGAGGAGGCCCTCGGCCTCTCGCCTGAGGAAAAAGCTCCAGGCTTTGCAAAGTCGCTGACGAACGGTCTTCGCTCCCTCTTTCAACCAACGGGGGGGAGTCTTGTTCCCGCCGATTTGAGCGCGGACTATGAAAAGCTGAAGACATTTCGCAACACCTCGTGGGTGACACGGCTCAGCAATTCCTACGTGCTCAGCATCAATGTTCGAAACAGCGATCCGGAACGGGCTGCGTGGCGTGCAAATGCAATTGCCGCCATATACCTTGAAGAACAATCATCCAATCGCTCCAATATCACGCGGGAGACAACGGAAACCCTGCGCGAAAAGACTGAAGCGTTGCGCGCACGCGTTGTCGAGGCGGAGCGCGCGGTCGAAAATTACCGCGCTGAAAGCGGGCTCATCGGACCCGGTGGCTCTTTGATTGACGATGATCAGTTGCGCGATTTAAACAACCGGCTTGTTGCCGCCAAGACGGAGACAAGTGTTGCGCAAGCGCGATATGACCGACTGAGAGATGCGTCTGTCTCAGATGTTCTGGCTGGCAGTTCGTCAGAAGCTTTGACCTCACAGGTCGTGGGCAATCTGCGCCTCCAACTCGCCGATATCATTCGCCGCGAATCCGATGCGCTCGCCCGTTTCGGTCCCCGTCACCCGAGCCTCGATGCGCTTAGAGGCGAACGATCCGGCGTGAACCGGCTCCTGTCCCAGGAACTCGACCGGATCGTGCGTGCGGCGGAGAACAATCTGGAAGTAGCCCGCGCAAACGAAGTGTTCCTGCAGAAAACCTTCGACGATCTCACAAAAGCATCGCTCGACAATCAACAGGCGATGGTGCGGCTTCGCGAACTGGAGCGTGAGGCGGGAACCAGCCGACAGGTCCTGGAAGAGTTTCTGATCAAGGCCAAACAATCTAATGAACAGGAAGAATTGTCGAACGACAACGCCCGTGTGATTTCGCCCGCAGCCGTGCCGATTGTCGCAGCGTTTCCGAAAAAGAAACTCGTGATGGCGGCAGCGCTTTTCGCAGGCGTTTCGCTTGGCACCGTCTTCGCCTGGCTGCGCGCGCTTTTCACTGGGCATCTCGGCGGCTCCGTGCGACCGGTCTCTCCGTCTCAGGTGATGACATCTCACCGACCGGTTCCGACAGGCGAACCGGCAGGTGAACCGACGGGCCAAGAGATGGCGCATCAGGCAACAGGGCGGCTTGCCCAAGCGACGCGACGCGCAAAACTTCGCCAGGATGTTGATGATGCGCCTCGGGAGGAGGTACGGACCGCCTCTGAAAAACGTTTCAACGAGGCTACCTTTCGCGCTGACACCCTGTCGATGCGCGATGCAGCCTTGCTTGCCGATGCACCGGAAGCCACCAATGCGGCCGCCCCAGATGAAGCGCTCACCTTTCAGCCCAAGACCAAAACGCGGGGCACCAAAGAGACAGCGTCCTCCGCTGGTGCGTCCGAACAAGAGCACATCAGACAAGAAGCGACGACTTCACAAACAGCGCCGGGCGCTGAATTGAACACCTCGATTGAGGAAAGCCTTTCAACGCTTGCGACGGCCATCAACAATCTTCTGCCTCGCCAGTTGCAAAAGGGTGATGTGGAGCCAAGCACCGAAGAACCGGAGCTCGTCATCGGCACGGGTGGGCAGATTTACGGCAACGGTTCCAGCGAGGAGCTTGATCTCAGGATTGAACAAGTCTGGGGCGGCGGGCCGGACGATGCGATCAGTCCTGACCACCCGGACGCCTCGCCTCCCTTTGCGCGCAAGCAGCCAGCCTATCCCCGACCGAGATCGACGGAACTGGTTCGCAAATCACGTAACAAGACGTGATCTGAACTCCAGTTTGCGATCCTGGACTTTCTTGAAAATTCAAGGCGACGTCATCGCCGGGTGCTGACGGTTTGCAGCTGGATCAGCTTTCGCGGAAGACTTTCTGCATCTGATCACTGATCGGTTTGATCAGATAGCTCAGCGCGGAACGGGCTCCAGTCTGGATATATGCCTCCGCTGGCATGCCGGGGATCAGGCGCTTTTCCTGCAGTCTTTCGAGTTCTTCCTTGGTCAAAAGGATACGGGCCAAGTAGTGCGGCGGCGTGTTATCCGTCGGCTGAATGAGGTCGGCTGAGACCAGAACAACTTCGCCATTGAGTTCAGGTGTTGTCTGCGCGTTAAACGCGGGCAAGCGCACGGTCGCGGCCTGACCAACAGTAATCTGGTCGATATTCTGAGGCTCGACGCGGGCTTCCAACACAAGCGCTGCGCTCTCCGGCACGATCGCCATGATCGGCTCACGCGGCGCGATCACACCGCCAACTGTGTGGACGTTCAACTGGTGAACCACGCCATCGATGGGCGCTCGGATTTCGATGCGTGCGAGTTGGGTTGCAACCGCCGCGCGCCGTTCATAGAGCGATGCCAATTCCGCCTGCACTTGACGCAGTTCTGTCAGAACCTCGGTGAGGCTGTCCTGATCGATCTGAAGTGCACGCATGCGCACCTCGCCGATCTGGCTTCTCGTGCGCGCCATATTCGCCGTGAGGTCACCACGTTGACCGGCGAGAGCCGCGGCCTCGCGGCGCAGGGCCATGACGCGAGAGGCGTTTGTCAAACCTTGTTCAAGCAGGGAAGACAGCGATTCAACTTCGGACTCAATGAGAACCAACTGTGAATCCATCGCCTCGCGCTGCGTGCTCAAGCCGTTGATTTGTTCAGAGAGTTGCTCAATTTGTTGGTTGAGCTGGTCTTTTTGTCCGGCATTGGCGGCCTTGCGCGCGTTGAAGAGCTTGACTTGGCCTGCCATGGCGCGCTCGATTTCATCGTCATCGCTGCGGTCTGCAATCGATGGCGGAAAGAGGATTGTATCCGCGCCGTCACGCTCCGCCTCAAGGCGGGCCTGCCGGGTTTCGAGTTCATCGATCTGACTTTTGATGATCGCGTGGTTTGCTGCAATCTCCGAATCGTCAAGGGCGATCACCACATCTCCGCTAGAAACCTTGTCGCCATTCTTGATCATGATGTTTGCGACGATGCCACCGTCGCGGTGCTGTACCAGTTTGGAGTTACCCTCAACCACGACGGTTGCGGGAGTGACCACCGCACCATTGATTTGCGCATAAGCGGCCCAGCCGCCAATCCCACCGACGAGCAGGAAGACGAGTGCGACACCGAGAAGCTGGTACCTGCGTAAAGAGCGCGAAACTGGATTGGGTTGCATGATCTTTCACTCGTTTGTTTGTCGGCCCGATGCCGTTTTGAATTCCGTGCGGTCTTCCCGCTTTAATACCGTATCTCAACCTGCTTTTGAGGTCGGCGCGATCTTGCGCGTCTGTTTTTGACCCGGGACCGCCTTTGGCTTGCTGCCCGGTCCGGCGATGCCCGGCGCGTTGTTATCCGATCTCAGAACCTGTTTGAGCACCTCATCCCGCGGCCCGTAAGCCATCTGACGACCATCCTGCATGAACAACAGTTCTTCGACCGCACCGATGGCGCTCGGGCGGTGCGCAATCACCACGACCGTCGCATTGTTGGCGCGGGCGCTATGGATTGCCTGCACCAATGCCGCTTCGCCAACCGCGTCGAGATTGGAGTTTGGCTCGTCCATGATAATGACACGCGGCCAGCCATAAAGCGCGCGGGCGAGCCCTATGCGCTGGCGCTGACCGGAGGAGAGAGCGGCACCGCCCTCGCCGATCTTCGTGTCATAGCCATCTGGAAGACGCAGGATCATGTCGTGCACATCGGCGACCTTGGCGGCATTCACGATGTTCTTCGGGTCTGCGTCGGGTTCAAACCGGCAAATGTTGTCACGCACCGTGCCACCGAAAAGTTCGACTTCCTGGGGCATGTAACCGAGATACTTTCCAAGATGATGCGGGTCCCATTGCTCAATCGCGGCTCCGTCAACGCGAACCGATCCGCGTGCGGCAGGCCAAATGCCTGCAAGAACGCGCGCAAGCGTCGATTTTCCGGCACCTGATGGACCAATGATCCCGAGGGCACTGCCCGGCTTCAGGTCGAAATTGATGCCTTGAATGATGGGCTTCTGGTTTCCGGCAGCCGACGGATTGGTTGCGCCACCCGGCGCCATTACCGTGAGATTTTCAACTGTGAGACGTCCCTTTGGCGCTGGAAGCGGCATCGGCTGATCTGGGACGGGTGCCGATTTCAGCGCCATATTAATGCGCTCATGGGCCTTGCGCGCGCCAAGGAATGCTCTCCAATGGCCGATCAACTGGTCGAGCGGTGCAAGCGCACGGGCCATCAGGATCGATCCCGCAATCATCGTACCCGGCGAAATGATCTGATAAATCGCGAGATACGCGCCGAGCGCCAACATGGCGGACTGCAAGAACAATCGCAGATGTTTGGATGTCGTCGTAAACGTGCTTGAAAGATCGTTCGACCGGCCAAACGCGTCGAGACCCGTGTCGTGGTGTGCGTGCCAGCGCTGCAGAAGTGAGCGATCCATACCCATGGCACGCACGACATCCGCATTGCGGCGAAACTCCTCCATCATCTGGTTCGTTTCGATGGATTTCACCTTCGCTTCAATCTGCGACCGGCGGGTTGTCACCTCGTTGATGACGGCGATTGTCAGCAACACAATCGCTGCGATGACCGCGAAAAGCGCCATGGACCAGTGCAGGATGAACAAAACCGCGATGTAAAGCGGCATCCAGGGCAGATCGAAGAATCCGAGCAGCCCTTGGCCGGACAAAAACTGACGCAGCGTTTCAAGGTCGCGTACGGGCTGGGAGCCGACACCCGGCGTTCTGAACCTCGCGTGGGTCAACACATTGTTGAAAACACGGTCGCTCAACTGCTGGTCCAGTTGCCATCCGGCACGCATCAAAAGGCGTGAGCGCACAAAGTCGAGAAGGCCCATGAAGACGAAAAGGCCTGCGACAAGGGTCAAAAGAGCCCAGAGCGTCGGTTCGCTGCGGCTCGCCAAAACCCGGTCATAGACCTGAAGCATGAAAAGCGGGCCCGTCAGCATCAAAACGTTGATGAAAAAACTGAAAAAGCCGACACTGACGAAGACGCCCCGGCATTTTGCCATGGCTTCCGACAATTCCGAACGCTGCACCTGGTTCATAACAATCCCGAAACTGGACGCGATATCAAAATTCTATTGGTAAAATACCTAGCAGAAAATCCCTGACAACGCCCTAATAGCCCATAAACCCCTGCAGTGATACGCCCCATCGATATTAATCATTAAACTTCATGAGTGCGCCCAACGGCACCCGCCGGGGTGCTCGCAAACCATACGGTGTTTTACGGGGTGCAGACAACAGCGGCACTCTTCAAAAAGCGGGGCAATCGGTCGCAAACAGGGTGTTGCTTGCTCACTTCGCACAGCGCCCTGTTAGCTGGTTGGCCTATCCCGTTCAGTGGGGTCTCATGCATAGCGCCAAGACAATCATGCCCACAAAGCGCCCTAAAGCGCATCCGGACCCGTCTCACCTGTTCTGATCCTGGCAGCCGCGTTGAGCGGCGTCACAAAGACCTTGCCATCACCGATCCGACCAGTCTTTGCAGCCTCGGTGATCACATCAACGGCTTTGTCCTTCAGTGCGGTCTCAACAGCGATTTCGACCTTGAGCTTTGACAGGTAAGTGGTTTGATATTCAGCGCCGCGATAAATTTCCGTATGTCCGCGTTGCCGACCAAATCCTTTCACCTCGGTCACCGTCATGCCCTCAACACCCAGTTCGCCGAGAGCCTCGCGGACTGCGTCAAGGCGATGTGGCTGAATAATAGCTGTGATCAAGTGCATCGATATCCCTTCACGGCTTTCCGTAACGCGAACACGAGTACGCTATCACTGACACTCACGAAGGGAAAATGATTTCGACAGATGATCGTGGGGCGTTAAATCGGTTGACCTTTTTTGATCAGCTTGTCGATCAATTGACGACCGAGGATGCCGCGACTGTCACCGCCCCCGAAAACCACCTGGCCCGATGAATAGGTGGTACCGTAGTTTGCCGCCAGATTGACGGTCGATCCGATCGCTTCGATGAACTGGTTTTGGTGAAGTGAGGACAGCGGATGAATATAGGTCGCCCATAACACACCGCGACCGACGGCATAACGGGCATCAAGGGCGGAATCGAGATTGGCCTGGGATATGCGCATCAAGTCGTCCTTGGTGAGGTTTTCGGAGCTTCGCACACGCACCATCACGCGCATGCGGTTTGCCGGAACCGACGTGAAGACACCGACCTCGAAATCCTCGACCAGCAGGCGGAACGTGCCCGCGCGCGGCTCGATGAGATTTTGATCGAGACGCTTTAGAATGTCTCGCATGGCGATCAAGGTCATTGACCCTTCCCGCGAGATTTTCAGAGAAGGTTCTGGTTTTGGCTCAAGTGTCTTTGGCTTCACCTCGGCGTTGTTTGAGCCATCCGATGTGTTTTGCGCTACCCCATGAAAGCTTGAAAATGCGATCAACGCGCCGGCAGCAAGGGCTGGCAGAATGGTCTTCTTTGTCATAATCATCATCGTCTCCTAGGTCGCCAAAACATCCTGCAAGCCTAACCAATGCAAGGCATGCGCGCCAATTCACATCATCGCGACGACACGAAGGCCATCGACTGGGCGACTATGGCCGCGCCGCGCTCTCGACGCGTTGTTCGATCGCACCGAAAATGGACCGCCCCTGCCGGTCGTTCATTTCAATGCGGATGGTGTCGCCGAATTTTAGAAATGGTGTAACGGGGCCGCCCGACAAGAGCGTTTCAACCACCCGTTGTTCGGCTATACACGAATAACCGACACCGCCTTCTGTCATCGGTTTTCCAGGACCATCATCCTGTTTGTTCGAAACCGTGCCGGAACCGATGATCGTGCCCGCCTTTAAGTGCCGCGTTTTCGCCGCATGGGCGATGAGGTCTGCGAAATCGAACACCATGTCGATACCGGCGTCCGGCCTGCCAAATGGCCTATCATTCATCGAAACAAGCAAGGGCAGGGTGAGTTTTGCACCGTCCCACGCATCTCCCAAAACATCCGGGGTCACGGCAACCGGTGAACAGGCGGATGAGGGTTTGGACTGGACGAAACCGAACCCTTTGGACAGTTCCTGCGGGATGAGACCGCGCAAGGACACATCGTTGACCAGCATGATCAGGCGGATCGCCCCGGCTGCCTCATCACGCGATGCGCCCAGCGACACGTCATCGATAATAACGGCGATTTCTCCCTCGAAATCGATGCCGAATGTCTCATCATCGGGCATTGCGATTGGATCGCGTGGTGACAGAAAACAGTCCGATCCGCCTTGATACATTAACGGTTCTTCCCAGAAACTATCCGGCATGTCCGCCCCTCGCGCACGGCGCACGAGTTCCACATGGTTCACATAAGCTGAACCGTCCAGCCATTGGTATGCGCGTGGCAGAGGAGCGCGTGCTGCATGTTCCCGGAAGCGGAAGGCGGGCTGGGCATCGTGTTCAAGCATCTCGGCGGCGCGTTCGAGGCGTGGCGCGCATTCAAACCAATCATCGAGTGCAGCTTGCAGCGTCGGCGCGATATGGCCAACTTCCGTCGCCCGCGTCAAATCGGTTGACACCACGACGAGTTTTCCGTCGCGCGTTCCATCATCCATGCTTGCAAGTTTCATGTCGGCCCCTCCTGCACCTAACAAGAGCGGACGCCGTCAGCTTGGTCAAGGCGTCAAACTACGTTGAAGGTGGCCATGACGCCGCCTTCCCAACTCAAACTGAATTTTCTGGATGTCGCCAAATCAAACAAATGGCTGGGAAGGCGAGCCACGATCTATTTCCCGCCGGAGCCGGGAATTAAACCGTGCCAACAAGGGCATGCTTAACTTTATTCATTTTTTTAGCCGGCACAATATGTCACGTGATTTTGTGACCATCACGTAGTTCGAGAAACAAAGCGTCATCACGATTTTCAAACTTCACAGCTTAAAGCGCTTGCATAAACCGACTGGTCGGTCAATAATTCACCACATGGAGATGTTGCGTCTGTCGCCGGTATGGGTACGGTTACAAGCGTGATCAAAGTCAACCACTGGGAGGAATTGGTATGGGCTTTTATCGAAAGCTGACACTCGCCGCCGTTGCGGCTTCGGGAATGGTTCTGTCTACGGCGGCGTTTGCGGCCGAGCATGTTTTGACAATTTCAAGTTGGGCACCACCGACGCATGGTATCAATGCCAAGATGTGGCCGAACTTCATCAAGATGATCGAAGAGGCGACCGACGGTCGGGTCACAGCTGAATTGAAGCTCGGCCTCGCCCCACCACCGGCACAAATGGACCTTGTGCAGGACGGTGCAGCCGATCTTTCGATTATTTTCCACGGCTATCAGGCAGGTCGTTTTACAACCACAAAACTGATTGAACTACCCGGTTACGATGGCAATGCGGAGAAGGCATCCGCAGCTTATTGGGCCGCTTACGACAAGTACCTGAAGTCGGCGAATGAACACAAGGGCGTGAAGGTGATCGCACTTCACACCCACGGTCCGGCGCAGCTTCATTCCTCGAAGAAAATTTCAAGCCTTTCGGAAATCGACGGTTTGAAACTGCGCGTTCCTGGTGGGGTTGGTGGTGACGTTGGCTCAGCACTGGGCGCAACGGGCATCAAAGTGCCTGCCCCGAAAGTGTATGAGACGCTGGCTTCCAAAGCGGCTGATGGCGTTGTTATGCCATTCGAGTCGCGTAAAGGCTTCAAACTGACCGAAGTGGCTCAGAATGTTTATGAACTTCCCGGCGGTCTTTATCGTGGGTCCTTCGCGTTCATCATGAACGAAGATAAGTTCAACAGCCTGCCGGAAGATCTGCAAAAAGCGCTGGAAGAAAAAGTGTTCGGCGCGCCGCTTTCCGCTGCGACGGGTGCGATCTGGGATGAGATCGACACGATTGGCCGCGATGCCACAAATTCGGCGTCTGACAACGCCGTCGTCAAGGCGTCAGATGCGGACATGAAGACCTATGACAAGATCGCCGCCGACGTCCGCGCGAAGGTTCTGGAAGAGGTCTCGGGCAAAGGCATCGACGCGCAAGCGGCCTATGACCTGATCGTCCAAGAGTTGGCGAAATAACAATTCCAACTCGCTGAAACGACTGCCCCGGAGGTCGTAAAATCTTCGGGGCGTTTTTGTGAAGACGTTTCACCCAAGGGTTTTCAGCCATGCCCACCCGTTTTCAACGCGTTTGCCAAAACCTCGCTTTCGCGCCGTCACTTCTCGCAGCCGCCACACTTTTCGCGCTAATGGTGATGACGTTTTCAGATGTCATGCTGAGAAGCATCTTCAATGCGCCGATTGAGGCGGCCACAGAACTCACGCGTATTTTCATGGCGATCATTGTGTTTTCTTCGCTGCCGATCATATCGGCACGGGGCGGCCATATCGTCGTGGACATCATTGATCCCCTGTTCAAAGGAGCCGTCGCCCGTCTGCGGGACGGTATCATTTTCATCATCACCGGAGCCCTTCTCATCTGGCCAACGCAGCGGTGCTATGTGCTTGCTGAGCGCGCACGCGATTTCGGCGACCTCACCGAATATCTCGCCATACCGCAATATCTGATCACGTATTTCATCACCATTTCAACGGGCATCACAGCGCTTGTTCTGATCGTGACGGGCCTTGTGACACTCTTTGCGCCAAGCCTGATCGATTATGAGGGCGGAGCATCTTCAGAAAGCGAACCGAGCTAAATGGAAGCCGCACTCATCGGCTTTGCCGCCGTTCTCATACTCGTACTTCTGCGCCTGCCAATCGCCTTTGCCATGGGGCTCGTCGGCATGGTTGGCTATATGTTGGAGACGAGTTTTCGAGGCGCCATGTCGATGGTGGGGCGGCTCATTATCGACACCAGCCAAGACTATGGCTTATCCGTCATACCGCTCTTTATCCTTATGGGACTTTTCGTCAACAAAGGCGGTCTCAGCCGAGAACTCTACCGCGTCTCATACGACTTTCTCGGTCATTTCAAAGGAGGCCTTGCCATGGCGACCATCGTCGCCTGCGGCGGGTTTTCAGCAATCTGCGGTTCGTCGCTTGCGACAGCGGCCACGATGTCCAAGGTCGCCATGCCGGAGATGCGCAAATATGGCTATTCGGACAGTTTGTCGACCGCATCGATCGCGGCGGGCGGCACGCTCGGCATTCTTATTCCCCCAAGCGTGATCCTCGTCATCTACGGCCTTCTGACCGAGACCAGCATCGGCAAGCTCTTCATCGCCGGGATTATCCCCGGCATTTTGGGTGTGCTGCTTTATCTCGTGGCGGTACGCTTTACTGTTGCGCGAAACCCGGACTCAGGCCCTTCCGGCGAACGCGCAAGCTGGGGCGAACGCCTCGCCGCACTGCGCGGCATCTGGGCCGTATTGCTTCTTTTCTTTCTCGTGATCGGCGGGCTTTATGGCGTTTTCGACTTCTGGCCGCTCAACCTCACCTTCTCGCCGACTGAAGCAGCGGGCATGGGTGCGATGGGTGCATTCCTCATCGCCCTGTCACGCGGAAGCCTCACCCTCAAAAACACCTATGAGGTGCTTGTTGAAACCGCGTTCACGACCGCGAGCCTCTTCGCCGTTTTGATCGGGGCCTGGATTTTCTCAAATTTCATCAATCTCGCCGGTCTGCCGCAAGCGCTGCTCGCCTTCGTCAACCAGTCGGGTTTCAGCCCCTTCACCGTGATGCTCGCGATCCTCGCGGTCTATATCGTGCTCGGCTGCGTTTTCGAAAGCCTCTCGATGCTGCTTCTCACCGTACCGATCTTCTTCCCTCTTGTGACGAGCCTCGGCTATGATCCAATCTGGTTCGGGATCATCGTGGTGGTGGTAACGGAGATCAGTCTCATCACGCCGCCGGTGGGTCTCAATGTCTTTGTGCTGAAAGGGGTGGTGAAAGACGTGCCGACTGCAACGATCTTTAAAGGTGTGACACCGTTCTGGGTGGTGGACATCATCCGGCTCGCGCTGCTTCTCATTATCCCGTCGCTCGTGTTGTTCCTGCCGCAGAATATGTGAGGGAAAAGCCATGGATCTTAAGTCTTTCGATCCACGTTACATGGGTTTGGATGCAGACTTTATTCGCAATCCCTACCCGACCTATCATGCACTCAGGAAGAGCGATCCGATCAGACTCTGCCCGGATGGCTCATATTTTCTAACGCGCCATGCCGATCTCATCGAAGTCTATAAGGACACGAAGCGCTTTTCGTCCGACAAGACGGTGGAGTTTAAGCCGAAGTTCGGCGACAGCCCGCTTTACGAGCACCACACGACAAGCCTCATTTTCAATGACCCCCCGCTTCATACGTTCGTGCGACGCATCATCGTCGGGGCGCTGACGCCGCGGGCCATTGCGAACATGGAGGGGGCGCTCGTCGACCTCGTGGACCGACTTCTTGATGATATGGCGGCGAAAGGCGAAGTCGATCTCATTGAGGATTTCGCCGCGGCCATCCCGATTGAAGTGATCGGCAATCTCCTCGATGTCCCGCACGCCGATCGCGGCCCATTGCGCGACTGGTCGCTTGCAATCCTCGGCGGTCTGGAGCCAACCGTCACGCCGGAAGCGGCCGAATGGGGCAACCGGTCGGTTACAGAGTTCTGCGCTTATCTGAAAGAGCTCATTGCGGACCGGCGCGCCAATCTCGGTGATCCGGCAACGGATGTGTTGACGCGGCTCATTGAAGGCCAAAATGGTGAGACATTGAGCGAGCAGGAATTGCTGCACAACTGTATCTTTATCCTCAATGCCGGGCATGAGACGACGACGAACCTCATCGGCAATGCGCTTGAAGTGCTCCGCCACTGGCCGGAAGAGAAAGCTCGACTTATCGACGACCCGTCACTGACGGCGTCAGCGGTTGAAGAAGTGTTGCGCTTTGAAAGCTCCAATCAACTCGGCAATCGGCGTGTGGTCGAGCCAACGACCGTCGGCGGCGTGGACATGCCTGTCGGAACACTGCTGACGCTTTGCATCGGAGGTGCGAACCGTGATCCGGCGGAGTTTCCCGACCCCGACCGGCTCGATGTCAGCCGCTCGCCAAACCGACACGTGTCGTTTGCTTCGGGTCCCCATGTATGCGCTGGTATTTCTTTGGCCCGACTTGAAGGCAAAGTCGCGATCGAACGCTTCCTCGCCCGTTTCCCGGATTATCAAATCATCGATGAGCGCATCAAACGCTCGCCGCGCGTCCGGTTTCGCGGATTTTTGGAATTACCAGCTGTAATTTCGTCCAAAGCTGCAAGCAAAGAGACCAGTGTTTAGCTGTCGAAGACTTTCAGTGGTCGCGAAGATACCGCCCTCTACTTTTTGATGGTAAATCTACCACTACGTCAAAAGGCCGCCGTCTTCCTCAAAAATTAACCAAATTACAGCAAACGCCGAATATTCTCGGATTAGTTGTTTTTGGTTGCATGACGAGGATAAGTTGAAAAACGTCTTCAAAACCATCTCTTACGCTTGCTGTTTTGCTTTCGTCTTAGGCACAGTGTCTGTTGTCGCTGACAACGGCAAGATTGCAGAGCTCAAAGAGCAGTATAAGCGCCCGACGGAAGTCCCCTTCCCGGAACAGGCGCCTTACTCCTTGCATATCGCAACGCTTGGCAAGATGCTGTTCTATGATCCAAGGCTGTCCGGTGCGCAAAACATGAGTTGCGCGAGCTGCCACAATCCATCATTTGGCTATGAAGTGCCGTTTCCAACGGCGATTGGTGCCCAGAACACTCCGCTTGGAAGGCATGCGCCGACCGTGCTCAATCTCGCCTGGAGCAATACATTCTTTTGGGATGGTCGAGCGGCGACTTTGGAAGAACAGGCCGCAGGACCCATCACCGCGCCCGTTGAAATGAATGGCAAATTCCCGGAGATTCTGGATCGGCTGGCCGCGATTGCCCAGTATCAAACCTGGTTCGATCGCCTGTTTCCAACACAGGGGATGACGAAGGAAACCATCCTTACGGCAATTGCGACTTATGAGCGAACCATCGTGACCGATCTTGCGCCTTTCGACCGCTGGGTGAATGGCGACGAAGATGCAATTTCAAAATCAGCGAAACGCGGCTTTCAGCTTTTCAACGGAAAAGCTAAATGCAGCAGCTGTCACACCGGCTGGAATTTCACAGACAATCGCTTCCACGACATCGGTCTTGAAACGGATGACATTGGACGCGCCGAGTACGAGCCGGACAACGTCGCAGCAAAACACGCTTTCAAAACACCAGGTTTGCGCAATCTCACCTACCGCGCACCTTTCATGCACAACGGCACAATTGCCGATCTTCAAGGTGTCATTGAGCACTATGAAACCGGCGGTATAAAGCGCCCTTCTCTCTCCCCATTGATGGTGACTCTCAGTCTTACTGAGACGGAAAGAGCAGACCTGTTGGCTTTCATGACGACGCTGACTGCTGAGAACACCGTTACCCCTATCCCCATTCTCCCGAATTGAGACAACGACCGTGACCCTGCGCCTCAAATTACGCCTGCTCATCGGATTGACATTTCTGACCGGTTTCGTCGGCATCCTGGCCGTCGCCTATATCGGCTGGTCGTCAACTGCGAAGACCTATGTTGTCCTCGACAATTCGCTCGCTGCCCAGCACGCCGTCAACGATGCGATCAGTCAACTTTCGAAAGCCACGCGGATCTCGGACGACGTCCTTGAGATGACGCAGTTGCGTTCGCCGGATACCTATCTCGACGAATATGATGCCGCCCAAAGTGCGCTGCAATCCGACCTTGAGATAATCCTTTCTCTCAGTCTTGGTATGGAGGCCAACGAGAAGGCGGAGGACCTCTTGACGACATTGAACGAATGGGGACCAGCGACGAGACTGGCTATTTCGGGGGATGCGACGACCGCGCTCCCGGCAAACTATGTGCTCAACGAAATGCGCCAGGAGATCAGCGCTGAACTTTTGTCTCTCGAAAAGCTCATTCGTTCACTCGCAAGTTCCAATGCGGATACGCTCAAAAGCAACTCCGAGCTCGCAATGCTGACGGCAACCGCCGTTCTGGCAACGATTTTTGCCTTTGCGGGTGCTGTGACCATCTTGCTTTCCAACCAAATTCTGAACACAATGGCCTCCAGCATCCGCGTCATGACGAGCATCACCGAAGGTGATTTTGACGTGGATATCCCCGCAGCGGACAGGTCAGACGAAATCGGTCAAATGTCCAAAGCAATCGGGGTTTACCGGGACAGCGCAAAAAACCGGCAGGCGCTTGAGCGTGAACAATCTGAAATACATGACGCACAGCTTAAACGTGCTGAACATCTGAAAGTCTTGATTGGCACTTTTGACGCCAATGTCAGCACCATCGTTACAGAGGTGGACAATGCCGCACAGCAAATGAATGCCACTGCCGATAACTTGTTCTCTGCAACGGATACCGCGCGCGCGCAGTCATCCTCCGCCGCCGCGGCGACAGACCAGACATCATCAAGTGTCGGTTTTGTCACTCAGTCGGCGAAAGATCTTTCAGCGGCACTCACCAAAATCAATGGGCAGATGTCGGATACCACCGACATCGTCGCAAAAGCTGCCGACCGAGCTGTTCAGACGACAACCGACGTGGAAAATCTGAACGACGTCGCCCAGCGGATCAGTGAAGTTGTTGATTTGATCCGCAGCATCGCTGAACAGACCAATCTGCTTGCGCTCAATGCGACAATCGAAGCGGCGCGAGCAGGTGAAGCCGGTCGTGGATTTGCCGTCGTTGCCGGTGAAGTCAAAGCGCTCTCAGAACAGACAGCCAAAGCGACCGAAGAGATTTCGGACCACGTCAACGAAGTGCAAAGTTCGACCAGCAACGTGGTCGATGCGATCAGGGATATTGCAAACGTCACGTCTCAAGCCAACACGACGACGACAGCAATGCGCAGCGTTGTGGATCAGCAGTCGCAGGCTGCAAACGAGATTGTGTTTACGGTTCAAGAAGCAGCTGAGAGCACCGCGACCACAACGGACAGCGTCACCACGATTTCCACAACGCTTGTTGCAACCGCCGATTCCGCACGGAACATGCAGAATTCGTCCATCGCGTTGAAGAAGCAGGCCAGCGCGTTGCGCGATGGGGTTAATGAGTTTCTTGCTTCAGTGGCGGAAGCTTCTTGAAGTCATTAGGCTGAGGCTTCCGCATCTGTTGAAATTGTCTTGCTCCAGCTTCAACTGGAAACACTCACCACGCATCCGGTTTCGCGGATTTTTGGCACAACCAGCGCGGTCAAAATGATATCTTCTGATCTTTTAAGCGTCTGTGAGGTAACTGTGATTTGTGGTTGAAGGCTCTTAGTCTCGGCCTCTTCGAAACATATATGAAAAAATAATCTGGTATCTCAACGACGCGTTTTCCTTCGTTGTCGTAAATACGGGATATATAACTGGTTCCGGCACGAAAAGCAGCTGAGCATTGCACACCCGCTTTCTTGAACTCCTCTAGAAGAAGGTTTTCTGCTTCTTTTGCAACCAACCTGGCTTTCGGGTTGGATAACAGTTTGATAGGCAGTGCGACCGCCACACGAGTTTTCCCCGCATCATAACATTCAAGGCCATCTTGATCCCAAACGGGCACCCAAAAGTCTGCGATAACGCGTGGGTTTCGAGAGACGAGAAGTCTTGTAAGAGCCAGATTTCGATCTTTGCTATAGCCGCCTCGGCTGTCGCATGTTTGGGAGATCACGTCATACTCGTAGCAAATGAAACGTTTACCTTCATTCTCTTTGAACACGTCAGCACGGGACACAAACCCAGGCTGTGATTTTATGTCTTTAAATACGTCTGGGAGTGCTGGTGACGAGAGAAATCCCAATAAAAACAATAGGTAACAAATGTGACGCATAAAGTCTGTCCTTCTTGAAACCAACAAGAAGGATATCAGGAGAGTGTGAATTTCGGATTGAGGGAAACCTACAACGTCGACGCGAACTTCGCGATGGCCTGCTGGTAAATCGTGGCTGCGTTCCACTCCTTCAGCACTGCGAAATTGACGGTTCCGGGTCCATAGGGTTGCCCCGCCTGCCAGCCATGACCGCGCAAGTAATTCGCCGTTGAGGCGAGAAGGTCCGGCACGGATCTTACGAGATCGCGGCGACCATCCCCATCATAGTCGACGGCATAGGCGACATAATTGCCCGCCAGAAACTGCGTTTGGCCGATTTCGCCGTGGCGCGCGCCACGCAGTTCGGACCGGGGCAGCCATTTGTTGTCGATGATCTTGAGAGCGCCCAAAAGATGCGGCCTGAAGAAATCAGACCGGCGGCAATCGTGGGTGAGTGTCGCGAGCGAATTGACCACGTCGTAATCACCGACAAAGCGGCCAAACAACGTCTCCATACCCCAGATCGTAACGAGCACCTCTTTCGGCACACCGAACTGCTGCTCGACAGCAGCGAAGGTGTTCGCGTGTTTCTTGAGCTTCGCCTTGGACGGTTTCGTCAAGCCCGATGTGCGCAGCTTATAAAACGCGTTGAAGTCCTTTTTGAAGGCCTTGCGCTGGATGCGATCAAAACGGATGACTTCCTTAGAGTATCTCGCCTCTTGCAAGGCTGCGCGGGCGCGGGCAGCACCGGCGAGCATCACCGCAGCGCGGGGCGAGGAACCCACGGCAAGTTCGGGGTGTTCGCGGGTCGCGCGCACCAGCCGCACGACATATTGGGTGATCTCATCCGCGACGGTCACATGGTCAAGCGCGGCGGTCGCAAGGAAATGGTTCTGCCGGCCAATGCACCCGCCCAGCGCAAGACCGACAATACCATCATCAAGGCTTTGGCTCGCGCCTTCCGCTGGAAGCGGATGCTGGAAAGTGGCGAGTTTACCA
>JBCBTO010000008.1:0-19346 GCA_039818625.1 Pseudomonadota bacterium | reverse complement strand
CTTTCAGCGCCTGCTCGAAAGGCATTTGTGAAATGTCATCGGATGGCTTGTCTGCGTCACTCATTTGCTATCCCTGGAAAGGTGGAGTGGTTTTGAGGCGTCACCCGTTCAAAAGGGTTGAGACATGGGCTTTCACCGAAACGCTCAATCCTTCGAGGTCATATCCTCCCTCCAAGGTGCTCACGACGCGGTTTTCGCAAAACTTGCCCGCAAGTTCCATAATTTTTCCCGTCGCCCACTGAAAATCATCCGCCTCGAAATTGAGATTGGCGAGGGGATCTCGCGTGTGGGCGTCGAACCCTGCGGAGATCAAGATGAGGTCTGGTGAAAAATCGATGATGGCGGGAAAGACTCGATCGGCCATCGCCTGTTGAAAATGACTGCCGTCATTGCCGGGGTTAAGTGGCGCGTTGCAGATTGTGCCCATGGTTCCGGTCTCGCCCAAAGCGCCGGACCCGGGATAAAGCGGCATTTGATGGGTCGAGCAGAAAAGCACGCTGCCATCATCCCAGAAGATGTCTTGCGTCCCGTTTCCGTGATGCACGTCGAAATCGACAATGGCAACCCGCTCAATGCCGTGTGCTTTTTGAGCGTGGCGGGCGGCAACGGCAACGCTGTTGAAAAGACAAAAGCCCATGGCAGTCGTCTTTTCCGCATGGTGTCCGGGCGGCCTGAGTGCGCAAAACGCGTTGTCCACCTCGCCGCCAACAACGGCATCAACCCCTCGGCAGAGCGCACCCACGGCCCGATATGCGGCTTCCAGACTGCCCGGTGACATATAGGTGTCGTTGTCGATTTGAACGGTGTGTTCGTCTGGCGCGACATCTTCAATTGCTTTGACGTAGTTTTCTGGATGGGCAAGCGACGCCTGCTCCCCCGTGCCAAGTGGAGCCTCCTCCCGCGAAAGCCCATCGAACGCCTCGCCCTTCAGGGCCTCATTGACGGCGAGAATACGGTCAACGCGCTCCGGATGACCGGGAGGCGTGACGTGATTGGCAAAGGCGTCGTGATGCAACAAAAGGGTGGTCAATCTAAACTCCTGAATATGACCTTACGGTCATCAACGGTATCGACGGCCCCATGTCAACTCTCGCATTCGCTCATCAATCACGCATTAAGCGGGTCGAGTGACACGCAGTCCGGCGGTGTGATGTCTGCCGGCACGAAGAAGTCCGGAGCGAGCGCCACCGACCCATCGACACGGTATTTGTCGAACTCCGTAACGCCTTCTTCGGCAAGAAACGTGTCGTCGATGAGGAAATTCCCGCTAAAATCTTTGGCGTTTTTGCAGAAAATCATGTGCGCGGCATCGGCCAGGATGTCCGGCGTGCGGCTTGCCCGCATAAGCGCATCCCCGCCGAGAAGATTGCCGACGGCTGCTGTTGCGATTGTCGTGCGTGGCCAGAGCGCGTTGACGCCAATGCCGAAGCGCTTGAACTCGCCGGCAAAGCCGAGAACGCAGAGGCTCATGCCGTATTTCGCAATCGAGTAGCCCACATGCGGCGCAAACCACTGGGTTTGCATGTCAAGCGGCGGCGACAGCATCAGGACATGCGGATTTTTGGCCTCTTTGAGATAGGGCAATGCAGTCTTGGTCGTCAGAAACGTTCCGCGTGCGTTGATCTGGTTCATGAGATCATACCGCTTCATCTCCAGCTTCTCGGTGTTGGAGAGATTGATCGCGGAAGCGTTGTTGACGACGATGTCGACGCCGCCGAAGGTCTGCGCTGTTTGGTCAATTGCGGTCTGTACCTGGTCTTCTTCCCGTACATCCATGATGATGGGCAGTGCCTTGCCGCCCGCCGCCTCGATTTCTTCAGCGGCGGTATAAATCGTGCCGTCGAGCTTGGGGTGAGGTTCGGCGGTCTTTGCCGCAACCGCCACATTGGCACCGTCCCGTGCCGCCCGAATGGCAATTGCTTTGCCGATCCCGCGCGATGCACCCGTAATGAAAAGTGTTTTCCCCTTGAGGTCCGATGTCCCTGTCATCCCCTGGTTCCTTGTTTTTGCTGGATAAGAAAAAACCGGCTTGAGCCGGTTTCTCGATGGTTGCAAAGGCTAGCTCGCCTTTTTGAAATTCGGTGTCCGTTTCTGCATGAAAGCCATAAAGGCTTCGCTGGCCTCGTCTGACTTGAGGCGCTCGGCGAAAAGAACGGCTTCTTTGTCGATGCGCTCGACCACGGCGTCTTCGTCCCCGCGCACCAGATCGCGCGACAGTCTCAACGCTTCTGGCGGCAATGCCGCAAGTCTCTTCGCCGCATCAAGGGCTGCCGCTTCAACGTCGCCCTCGCTTGAAACGGCATTCACGAATCCCGCGTTGAGCGCCCGTTCAGCGTCGAAGGTCTCGCCCAAAATGAGCATCTCGAAGGCCCGCTGATGCCCCATAATGCGCGGTGCAATTAGGCTCGACGCGGCCTCTGGAACGAGGCCGAGATTCAAGAATGGCGTCTTGAATGTCGATTGCTTCGACGCATAGACGAGATCACAGTGGAAAAGCATCGTCACGCCCACACCAATCGCAATCCCGTCGACGGCTGCGACCATCGGCGTTTTAGAGCGCGCGAGCGCCCGCAGGAACTGCATGGTCGCGGTTGCGGAAAGATCAGCGGTCATCGCGCGGGACATGAAATCCTGAATGTCATTACCGGCGCTGAACACACCGAGCTGTCCGGCGAAGAGGATTACGGATATGCCATCGTTCGGTGCGCTCTCAAGAGCGCCAGCGAGCGCGGTATACATTTCTTGCGTGATCGCGTTTTTCTTCTCCGCCCGGTTGAAGCGGACGGTGCGGATGCCGTCGTCGTCGGATATTTGTATGTGGTCCGTCATGGTCCAGCCTTCCTAGCTCGCGAGCAATTCTTCAGTCGACACCAACACACCGTCAGCGCTTTCAAGCACAGTCGTTTTGAGGCTGGATGTCTCCGTCGCAAGGTTTTCGGCGAAGAACCGCGCCGTCTTGATGCGGATTGCCTCCGGACCTGATCCGTTGAGCGTTTTCGCCGCTTCAAGCGCGCCTTTGGCATGGTAGGCGGTGCCGGCGGCCAGGGCAAAAAGCTTTTGATAAGGCGTTGCGCTTGCCATGGCAGAGGCCATGTTTTTGTTCGCAAGACAATCGAGCATGAAGTCTGTAGTCGCCTCCAGATCATCAAGTGCCTCGCTCAGGCGCGCGCCGATAGCGCCGAAATCCGCCTGATTGGAGGCGCGGACATCCTCCGCGATTTTGCGCATTTCCGCGATGAACGCCTTCGCGCTCTCACCACCATCGACGCGCAGCTTCCGGCCCACGAGATCAATGGCCTGGATTCCGTTTGTTCCCTCATAGATCGGCAGAATGCGGGAGTCCCGAAGATACTGTGCCGCCCCTGTCTCCTCGACAAAACCCATGCCGCCGTGGATTTGAACGCCAATGGAAGACGCTTCCACCGCGCAGTCGGTCGAATAAGATTTCGCAAGCGGTGTCAGAAGATCGGCTCGCGCTTGCCAGAATGCCTTTTTCTCGTCGTCTTCACCGTGCTCAGCCATGTCAATCGCATGGGCACAGGCATAGCAAAGCGCGCGGGAGGCTTGGGCCATGCCGCGCATGGTCATCAGATTCCGCGTCACATCGGGGTGGAGCACGATAGGCGCCATTCCCTCACCTTTGTGAAGCGGCGACGCGCCTTGCTTGCGCTCATTGGCGTAGGCCAGCGCGTGCTGATAAGCCCGTTCGATGATGCCAGCACCTTGAGTGCCGACATTCAATCGCGCGTTGTTCATCATCGTGAACATGCAGGCAAGACCCTCGTTCTCCTCACCGATCAGCCAGCCGATTGCGCCCGCTTCCCCGGTCTCGTTGACAGCATGATTGTCGCCGTAAATCATCGTGCAGGTGGGTGAAGCGTGGATGCCGAGCTTGTGCTCAATGCCATTGCAGAACACGTCGTTGCGTGTGCCGGGTGTGCCGTCTTCGTTCGGAATGAATTTCGGCACCATGAAAAGCGAGATGCCCTTCACGCCAGCAGGCGCATCGGGAAGCCGCGCGAGCACGAGATGGCAGATGTTGTCGACAAAGTCGTGTTCGCCATAGGTGATGTAAATCTTCTGACCGAAAATCCGATAGGTCCCATCATCCTGCGGAACAGCGCGGGAGCGCAGATGGGCGAGGTCTGATCCCGCCTGCGGCTCGGTAAGGTTCATCGTCCCGCTCCACTCGCCGGAGATGAGCTTCTCTAAATAGGTTGTTTTCAGGAAGTCGCTGCCATGGGCGGAAACGGCCTCAATCGCGCCAACTGTGAGAAGGGGACACAGTGCGAAGGCCATGTTCGCAGCATTCCACATTTCAGCCGTCGCAATCGCCATCATGTTGGGAAGGCCCTGGCCGCCAAATTCAGGATCGCCTGTCAGACTGTTCCAGCCCGCCTCGCACCACGCCTTGTAGGTCTCGGCAAATTTGTCAGGTGTTGTGACGACTGCGTCCGTAAGATCAAGCCCCTCTTGATCCCCCGCCCAATTGAGCGGTGCGAGTTCATCATTCGCAAACTTGGCCGCCTCTTCTAAAATTGCGTCGACGAGATCATCGGAAAGATCGCCGAATATGCCGTTATTGAGGTCTTCCTCGATGCCCACCACTTTTTTCAAGGTGAACGAAATGTCTTCTACTGGAGCCCGATACATCGATTTTCCTCCCGATACGGCCAAATCCAAGTGCCTCTCCTCGTCAGGCACATTTCTCTTCCCATCACGCCAGTTTGTCTTATTAAGAAGCCTTCGACAATGCGGCCTGTCGCACCGGCGCACGAAAAGGAAGTGGTTTGAGGAGTTTTGACCAGCGAATAGACGACGTTTACGTAAACGTCAAGTATGGTGCCCTAACGTCTTATTCGATCTGTTCCAAATTTTTGCGGACAAAACGACACGCCGGGCCGATGGCGCCGATCTTGGTATCAAAGATATGATCAAAACCCGTGTTCAACCCGCGACAGAAGCCAATACAGTGCCCAACGCGGTGGATGTTTTGCGGACCGGTGGACTGGTCGCCATACCGACGGAAACCGTCTACGGCCTCGCCGCAGATGCGACCGATGGCGAAGCGGTTGCGCGTATTTATGAGGTGAAGGGACGGCCGTCTTTCAATCCCTTGATCGTTCATTGCGCGAACGCGGAAATGGCGCGCACGTTCGGCATTTTTGACGACACGGCCAACAAACTCGCGAGCGCGTTCTGGCCCGGCCCGCTGACGCTGGTCTTGCCTCACAAGGACGGATCGCTCGTGTCACCCTTGGTTCGTGCGGGGCTGGCATCCGTCGCGCTGCGCGTGCCCATCGGCGTGAGCGCGGACATCATCGCGGCGCTTGGAAGACCGCTTGCAGCGCCAAGTGCCAATCTTTCGGGCCGGGTGAGCCCGACACGCGCCGCCCACGTCATGGACCAATTGGGCAGCGCCATTGACATGATCTTGGACGCGGGTGCGTGCCAGGTTGGTCTTGAATCAACCATCATCTCTCTGGCCGGGGAGGAACCCATGCTCCTGCGGTCAGGCGGCGTTCCGGTCGAAGAGATAGAGGAGACACTTGGGTGCGCTGTCGCTCGTTCCAGGTCCGATGCGCCCGTTGAGGCGCCCGGAATGATGAAATCCCACTACGCGCCTCGGGCAATGGTGCGATTGAATGCCACTGAAATCACGCAAGAGGATGGTGCCTTGAATTTCGCCGCGTCGGGCTTGAGCGCCCGGCACAGCTTGAACCTGAGCCCTGACGGCGATCTTCGCGAGGCGGCGGCTAACCTTTTTGAGTATCTCGCAGCGTTTAATCGACTGGATGTGAAGCGCATTGCCGTTGCGCCAATTCCGCAGCTGGGGCTGGGTGCTGCGATCAACGACCGGTTGGAGCGAGCTGCCGCCCCCCGTGCATGATGACGTATGCCCGTGACGGCGTCAGTCGAACTCCGGCCCGCGCACCTTATAGGGTTGCTGTGACTGCCAGACCTTCATCATGGTTTGAAGGTCCTCGGTGCCTCTGTCCGGCAGCATGATGCGAAGGGTGACCAGAATGTCCCCCCGTGTCCCGTCCTTTTGAAAAACGCCGCGGTCACGTATTCTCAGCGTCTGGCCGGAGTTGGAACCGGGCGGGAGGCCAAGAGACACATCGCCGGTGAGTGTCGGAACTCTGATTTTTGCGCCGAGCACGGCTTCGTAGAGCGTTACTGGCAAATCCATTCTGAGCGCGCTGCCATCGCGTTTGAAAATCGCGTGCGGTTTAACGGCAATTGAAATGAAGGCATCGCCCTTCTGCTCGGTTCCCAGGCGCTCATAGCCAAGCCCTTTCAGCCGGATGGTTTGACCGTCTTCCACTCCATGCGGGATGGCAACAGAAACTGTCTTGCCAGTCGGTAGGGTCACCTTCAGCTTTTCCGGACTGCCAAGATCCTCAATGGTGATTGCAACGACGACTTTTACGTCAAGATCGGACAAGTCATCGGCGCTCTCTTCACCGCGACCCTGTTGCCGCTTGCCAAAAGCAAACCGATCGCTGCCCGGGCCTTTGCCACCACCAGTGTTCGGGCGCGTTCCACCGCCGAAAATTTCTTTCAGGATGTCTTCCGCTGAGAATCCGCCGCCCCGTCGCCATGCTCCATCATCGTCATAGTCGCGCGCAACGCCAGCCCCGAAATCCCTTGGGCCGAAAGGATTTCCCTGGAATGGGTCCGAACCAAACGGGTTCTGCCCGCCATATTGAGAGAAAACGGGATTGCCATCGGCATCGATTTCACCGCGATCGAACTGGCTGCGTTTATCCTTGTCGCCTAACAGTTCGTAAGCCGTGTTGACCTCAGCGAATTTTTCTTTCGCTTTAGGGTCATTCGCATTCTGGTCGGGATGATATTTTTTCGCGAGCTGACGAAACGCGCTTTTGATATCGCGCTCGCTCGCGGATTTTGAAACACCGAGGACTGAATAGGGATCACGCATTTATCGCCCTGAACGCGGCCACCGTTTCAACATTTTTCACACAGTGGTTCGAAGGTTTAAAGAACAAATAGGAGGGATAGGCCGGTAATTCGAGGTCGATGGTGCAATAAGCGAGGATAAAACACGCGGTTGCAAGGTGCGAGGCAGGAGCGATGTCTTACTGAACTTGCTGCGCGGTCGGGGCGGGTGTTGCGTTGACAACGGCATCGTGAGGCGCAAGGTCAACCAGTTCAATCTCGCCGCCCGGTGCCTGGCACGCGTCACCGCGATATTGCAAAACACCACCAACTCCGTTGAGCGTTGTCGAGAACTTTCGGCAAACACGACCGTCAGGCAGTGTGTTGACTGCCATCGGGATGATGGTGCCAACCGTCCCGGTCACGTCGTTTTCCCAGGGCAGGGGAGATCCTTCTGGGGTGGCTGAGAGCGCCGTTGCCATGACACCGCGCACCTTGTCCCAATCGGATGGATCAACGATTTCCTGAAGAGGAATGGTTTCTTGATAGGCAACGAGCGATTTGGTTGCCGAATGGTCCACGTCAGGCCCGAATCCCGCTACTGAGCACCCGCCCAACGCGACAACAAACGGGATAACCACGATCTTGATTGTCGCTTTGCGGTTTCTCATATCTGTTGGTACCTAAGATTCCGAACCACTGTTTTGTATCACCGCGATGATGGCAGCGTAAAGTTAATGACTGATAACTTTTTTGACACGATGAACCCCTACGACCTCTTCAATGATTGGTTTGAAGAAGCCTGCACCCACGAACCAAATGACCCGAATGCGATGGCTTTGTCCAGTGTCGATTCCGATGGCATGCCAAATGTGAGAACAGTGTTGTTGAAAAGCTGGGATGAGCGCGGCTTTGTATTCTATACCAACCTCGAAAGCCAGAAGGGCCGTGAGGTTGCAGCGAGCGGCAAGGCGGCGGCCAACCTGCATTGGAAAAGCCTCAGGCGGCAGGTTCGCTTTCGTGGTGTGACAGAACGGGTCAGCGATGAAGAGGCCGATGCATATTTCGCAACCCGGCCACGGCTGAGCCGCATCGGCGCATGGGCCTCAAAACAGTCACAACCCGTGGACAGCCGCGAGACCATGATGGCGGAAGTCAAAGCGCTTGAGGAAAAATATCCCGGCGATGATATCCCTCGGCCATCCCACTGGAGTGGCACCCGGATCAAGCCGCTTTACCTGGAGTTTTGGAAGGACGGCGAATACCGCCTCCATGATCGGCTGATTTTCCAACGTAGGTCCCTAGACGCCGACTGGACCAAACAGCGGTTTTATCCGTAACACTGGTCGCACAGCTGGCTTTCGCACTCAGCGGTGTCAGCAAACCGGACCGTCAGACCGCAGTGCCGCCGACTGTGATCGCATCAATGCGCATGGTCGGTTGGCCAACCCCCACGGGCACGCCCTGACCTTGTTTGCCGCACGTGCCGATTCCGGGGTCGAGTTTCATGTCGTTGCCCACCATCGGAACCCGCCGCATGGCATCTGGCCCATTGCCGATGATCATCGCCCCTTTGACCGGCGCGCCGATCTTGCCGTCTTCCAGAAGATACGCCTCCGTGCACTGGAAAACGAATTTACCGGACGTGATATCAACCTGACCACCGCCGAAGGAGACGGCATAAAGGCCTTTCTTGACGGAGGAGATGATTTCATCCGCCTCGTGTCTGCCGTTCATCATGATCGTGTTGGTCATGCGCGGCATGGGAATGTGTGAGTAGGATTGCCGCCGTCCGTTGCCCGTGGGCGCCACACCCATCAGTCGCGCGTTCTGTCGGTCCTGCATGTAGCCGACAAGTTTGCCGTTTTCGATGAGCACCGTCCGGTTTGTGGGGGTTCCCTCGTCGTCGACCGAAAGCGAGCCACGCCTGTCGTGAATTGTGCCGTCATCCACCACGGTCACATCGGGTGATGCGACCATCTCACCCATCAGTCCGGCAAAAGCCGACGTCTGTTTGCGATTGAAATCACCTTCAAGCCCGTGGCCGACCGCTTCGTGGAGCAAGATGCCGGGCCATCCCGCACCGAGGACAACATCAAGTTCCCCCGCCGGAGCTGGCACCGCGTCGAGATTGACAAGCGCCTGGCGGAGCGCCTCATCGACACCCGCCTGCCAGTTCTCCATTGCGATGAAGTCAGCGAAATTGGTGCGCCCGCCCATGCCGTGTGAGCCGCTTTCCTGACGGTCGCCGTCACCCGCCACAACGGAGATGCTCACCCGCACCATGGGTCTCACATCGCGAACGTAATGGCCGTCCCCGCGCAGGATTTCCACGACCTGCCAACTTGCAGCAAGCGATGCGGAAACCTGTCGAACGCGGTCGTCCTTGTCGCGTGCGTAAGCGTCGATCTCCTGCAAAAGCGCGACTTTCTCCTCAAAGCTCGGCTCGCCAATGGGATTGTCGGGTGCGTAGAGCTGTCGATTTGTGCGCGGTGGCGGGCTCGCAGAGGTGCCCGTATGGCCCGACTTGACCGCCTGAACGGCATCGGACGCGCGCGCGAGCGACGCCGCTGATATCTCGCCGGAATGCGCGTAGCCCGCCGCTTCCCCTGCCACGGCGCGAAGTCCAAATCCGCTATCGGTGTTGAAGGACGCTGATTTCAATCGGCCATTGTCAAAAAGCAGCGATTCCGATTGGGCATATTCCAGATAGAGTTCGCCGTCATCTGCGCCGTGAAGCGCATCACGCACCATCGATTCAGCCGTGTCACGGCTGAGGTCGTTGGTATCAAACAAGGAAAGATCGGGGGAGGGCGCGTCCGTCATGAAAAGCTCCGGATGAAAAGACTAAAATCTATCTAGGGCATCAAAGCCGGGTGTGAAACCGCCGAGTTCAATCGGGATGCCGATCCCTTCCTCCGGTGTCTGGAAAATAATGAAGGTCGCCGTCGCTCCGCCCTTAAGATCCGTGACAAGTTGGTCATCCATCACGATCTCCGCGACACAGCCTTCTGGCAAGCAACGTACAAAATCCGTGCGCCCCAGATTGCGGTCATCAATTCTAAGACCAAGACCGGACGGCAGCAAAACCCCGAGCGGGGCCAGAACACGCAACACGCGGGCTTGCTTGTCCGCGGTTTTAAGAACAATGACTGTGAGACCGACATTGGGCCGGTCGTCCGCCACCACAAACTGAATGAGCGCGCATTGTTCTTCGCGTGCGCCGGGCGGCGTTTCGCACCGGATTTCCCATTCGCCGTGCACTTCCCGCACTTCTCCCTGAGCGTGAGCCCACCTTGGGGCAAGCATGCTCATCAAAAGAACGGCACAAAAAACGGCCTGTATCCGAAGCGGTGTGCGGTTGGCAAAGAGCGAAATCATTGGGCAGGCTCCGATTCTATAACGCCTCGACGATATGGCGCTGCGCGCGCCGATGCAATGTCAGTGCAGGCTCTGACGCGGCCTGAGCGAAAGATGCTCTCAAAAAAACCGGCCATTCCTGCAATATTGTTCCGCCCCTTGTGATGCCATGCGCCAACACATCTGGTGATTTTTCAGGCTTCCCCTTACCAATTGGTCGAAAGGCCGTTGTTCTCCAACAGTTATTGTGGTTGTAAAGCGCAACGTGATTTGACGGTTATGGATTGCGCGTAGCTTTGATAAAGTGTCGCGAGCCATTCGGACGCATTTCACTCGGGGAGCTTTACAGATAAGTAGGTTTTGTATGATTCCGTCCCCGCGAATTGAGGGCACTCGTATGTCTGTATAAGTGGCATGCGAAAACGAGTAGGAGGTGGTGGCGTGAAAGTGTCATTCCACAGCATCGATAAACTGGTAACGGCGTTCACCGTTTTCATCACGACTTTGCTGACATCGTTCGCGAGCCAGGCGCAACAGCCGGTCGATTGGCAGATGGGGCTGCAAAACGCCGTAACGCCGATTATGGAACGCATCGTTTGGCTGAACTGGTTCACGCTGGTCATCATTACGCTAATCACCTTGTTCGTGCTCGCGCTTCTGGTCATCGTGTTCGTCCGATACAACGCGACGGCGAACCCGGTTCCGTCAAAGACAAGCCACAACACGACGATCGAAATCATCTGGACGGTCGTTCCAATCATCATCCTTCTGGTCATCGTGGCGCCCTCCATCCGGCTGCTTTATGCGCAAATGGAGGTGCCAGAGCCCGATGTGACCGTGAAAGTCATCGGCTACCAGTGGTATTGGGGCTACGAGTACCCCGATTATGACGTCGAAGAATTCACGTCCATCATGCTGCGCGATGACGACCCTGAAGCCGAGCTTCAGTTGCGGCAGGACAAAGCTCTTGAGCGCGGCGAAGACATTTCAAACTACCCGCGCCTTTTGGCAGTCGACAATGAAATGGTCGTCCCAGTCGGGAAGGTTGTCCGGCTCGACATCACATCCGGCGATGTTCTTCATGCGGTTGCCATGCCATCCTTCGGTGTGAAAATGGATGCCGTGCCAGGTCGTCTGAACACGACATGGTTCAAGGCGGAAAAAGAAGGGCTTTATTACGGTCAATGCTCACAGATTTGTGGATCAGACCATGCCTTCATGCCGCTTGCCATTCGCGTCGTTGACGAAGACACCTTTGAAGACTGGGCAGCATCCGCGAGCGAAGATCTCGATATTGGATACGAGATTCTGGCGGCCGACATCCGCAAGGACCGCGAAGACAAGATCAAGCTCGCGAACAAGTAACGCGAGCTTTAAACGAAGTTGGATAACACCGACGAGGCGAAAGATATGACTGCGACAAGCGCAAGCGACTACCACGACGATCACAAGCCAGGCTTTTTCAAGCGCTGGTTTTATTCGACGAACCACAAGGACATCGGAACTCTCTATCTGATCTTCGCGATCATTTCGGGGATTATCGGTGGCGCGCTGTCCATTGGCATGCGCATGGAGTTGCAGGACCCCGGCCTCCAGTACTTTGGCAACACGCACATGTATAATGTGTTCGTGACGGGCCACGGCCTGATCATGATCTTCTTCATGGTGATGCCAGCGCTCATTGGTGGTTTTGCCAACTGGATGGTGCCGATCATGATCGGTGCGCCAGATATGGCGTTCCCGCGCATGAACAACATCTCATTCTGGCTGCTGCCGCCTGCTCTGATCCTTCTCATCTCATCGATGTTTGTGGAAGGCCCTGCAGGGGCGAACGGCGTCGGCTCCGGCTGGTTTATCTACCCACCGCTCACCACGACGGGTCAACCGGGCCCGGCCATGGACCTTGCGATCCTTTCGCTTCATATCGCGGGCGCATCGTCCATTCTTGGTGCGATCAACTTCATCACGACGATCTTCAACATGCGTGCGCCGGGCATGACGCTCCACAAAATGCCGTTGTTTGCATGGTCGGTGTTGATCACGGCCTTCCTCCTGCTGTTGTCGCTGCCAGTTCTCGCAGGCGCAATCACGATGCTCCTGACGGATCGTAATTTCGGCACGACATTCTTCTCACCAGAGGGCGGTGGTGATCCGATCCTGTTCCAGCACTTGTTCTGGTTCTTTGGCCACCCGGAAGTCTACATCCTGATCCTGCCAGGTTTCGGCATCATCAGCCATATCGTGTCGACCTTCTCCAAAAAGCCGGTCTTCGGCTATCTCGGCATGGCCTACGCGATGGTTGCCATCGGCGTGGTCGGCTTTATCGTTTGGGCACACCACATGTTCACGGTCGGCCTGTCGGCTGACACGCAGGCTTACTTCGTAATCGCGACAATGGTTATTGCGGTGCCGACGGGCGTCAAAATCTTCTCCTGGATTGCAACGATGTGGGGTGGATCAATCGATTTCCGAACACCGATGTTGTGGGCAATTGGATTTATCTTCCTGTTCACGGTCGGCGGTGTCACCGGCGTGCAGCTCGCAAATGCAGGTCTCGACCGCGCCTACCACGACACCTATTACGTTGTTGCGCACTTCCACTATGTCCTGTCACTTGGTGCTGTGTTTGCGATCTTCGCGGCCTGGTATTACTGGTTCCCGAAAATGACCGGGTACATGTATTCAAGTTTCATCGCGCGCACCCACTTCTGGGTGACCTTTGTCGGCGTGAATGTGGTTTTCTTCCCGCAGCATTTCCTCGGCCTTGCCGGTATGCCGCGCCACTATGTCGACTACCCGGACGCTTTCGCCGGCTGGAATGCGATCTCCTCGTACGGATCCTATCTCTCAGCCCTCGGTGTCCTGATTTTCCTTTACGGAATTTTCGAAGCGTTCTCGAAGAAGCGGGTCGCAGGCGACAATCCGTGGGGCGAAGGCGCGACGACGCTGGAATGGCAGCTGTCATCACCACCACCGTTCCACCAGTGGGAAGAGCTGCCGCGCATCAAGTAAGACTGATGCACGTTTGAGAAAAAATAAGGGTCGCCGCTCTGTCAAAGACCGGCGACCTTCGAGCAGAAAGAGCAAAAAACGATGTCGACGGTTGAGATAGAGACGGGTTTAGAGGAACGCGCAGCGATTTCGCTGGCGGGGCCGAAAGACTATTTAGATCTCTTGAAGCCCCGTGTGATGTCACTGGTTGTCTTTACGGCATTCGTCGGCATAATCCTCGCCCCACAGGGTGATTTGCACCCAATCCTCGCCGCGATCTCGCTATTATGTATCGCCGTT
Source organism: Pseudomonadota bacterium (assembly GCA_039818625.1). Lineage (GTDB taxonomy): Bacteria > Pseudomonadota > Alphaproteobacteria > Rhizobiales > JACESI01 > JBCBTO01. Next base: position 5,792 of record JBCBTO010000008.1, on the reverse strand, counting down.
GGAGCTGGCGCTTCGGGTGCGCTCAACATGTGGTATGATGCGGACATCGATGCTCAGATGAGCCGCACGGCCAAGCGTCCCATTCCATCCGGGCGCGTGGAAAAGCGAGACGCACTCGCCCTCGGCCTCGTGCTTTCCTTTTTCTCAGTCATGGTGCTCGGCTTTGCTGCAAATTGGCTCGCCGCCGCGCTCCTCGCCTTCACTATCTTCTTCTACGCGGTCATCTATACGATGTGGCTGAAGCGGGCGACGCCGCAAAACATCGTGATCGGTGGTGCGGCTGGTGCGTTCCCGCCAGTGATCGGCTGGGCAGCTGTGACAGGCTCTGCGCCCGTTGAAGCCTGGGTTCTCTTCGCTATCATTTTCCTGTGGACGCCCCCGCATTTCTGGGCGCTTGCGCTCTTTAAAATGCGCGACTATCACATCGTCGGCATGCCAATGCTCCCCAACGTTGCAGGTGAAAAGGCGACCCGCCTGCAGATCGTTTTGTACTCCCTGGCGCTTGCGGTGGTTGGTGTTCTGCCATGGGTGTTCGGATTTGCCGGGTTGATCTATGGCGCAGTCTCCACAGTGCTCGGCGCGATCTTCGTCATCCGTGCGGTCCAGGTCTGGCACGCGAGAGGGGCGGATAACATGAAAGCGGAGAAGAAGCTCTTCGGCTTCTCCATCCTTTATCTGTTCTTGCTGTTTGCGGCCTTGCTCATCACACCGGTCGCACGCCTCTTTGGATTTTAGGAGGAATAAGCTCATGAACGATCTGGTCAAGCTCACGCCGGAAGAAGCAAAAAGCAGACGCAACCGATCTGTAGCGATCGGTTGTGCGCTCGCCGCTTTGGTGGCGATTTTCTACATTGTGACAGTCTTCAAATTCATCCCGAGCGCTTAGAGTTGAGATATGGCTGAGACATCGCACCACGAAACAGACGACGCAAAGGCAAAGGCCAACAAGTCCGTTGCGCTCGCCTGTGTGTGTTTCGTCGGTGGCATGGTCGGCATGGCGTATGCCGCGGTCCCACTCTACGAGATATTCTGCCAGGTGACCGGCTATGGCGGAACGACACAGGTCGCCGATACCGCACCAACGGAAGTCCTCGATCGCGAAGTGACCGTCCGTTTTGATGCGAATGTGGCAAACGGCCTGAACTGGAAGTTCAAGCCCGCAACCACGAAGATGAAAGTCAAGGTGGGTGCGACCGAGCAGGCTGAGTATTTGGTCGCCAACATGGGCAACATTGCGTCCGCAGGGGTGTCATCTTTCAATGTGTCACCGCCGTCCGCAGGTGCTTATTTCAACAAGATGGAATGCTTCTGCTTTACGGAGCAGGTTTTGAAATCCGGCGAAGAGCAGACGATGCCGGTGATCTTTTTCATCGACCCGGAATATGTGAACGATCCAGACATCAAGGATGTCGGGACCATCACCTTGTCTTATACGTTCTTCCCGGCCGAGCTGGATGAAGAGAGCCTGGCGCAACTGGACGAAACACCAGAAAAACAAGTGCAATGATCACCCGGCTTTGACCGGTAACCGTTTGGGGTAAGAAATGGCTGAAGCACACTCGAAAAACCACGATTATCACATTATTGATCCAAGCCCGTGGCCGCTCGTGGGCAGCATTGCGGCCCTGGTGATGGCCGTTGGTGCCGTCATGTGGATGCATGACGGCCCGATCTTCGTCATGATGATCGGCCTTCTGGGCATTCTCTACACCATGTTCGGTTGGTGGAGTGATGTGATCAAAGAATCACACCAAGGCGATCATACGCCGGTGGTTCAGCTTCACCTGCGATACGGCATGATCCTGTTCATCGCATCGGAAGTCATGTTCTTCGTTGCCTGGTTCTGGGCGTTTTTTGACGCGAGCCTCTTCGCTGACGAGGCAAAGCAGTTCCTGCGCGTGGAACACACCGGTGGTGTCTGGCCGCCGGAAGATCTGACAGTGCTTGACCCTTGGCACTTGCCGCTCTTCAACACAGTCATTCTGCTTTTGTCCGGAACGACGGTGACATGGGCGCACCATTCGCTGCTTCACAACGACCGGGATGGTCTGAAATGGGGCCTGATCTGCACCGTCGTATTGGGCGTTATCTTTTCTTTTGTGCAGGCTTACGAATATGTCGAAGCGCCGTTCACGTTCTCCGACAGCATCTACGGCGCGACGTTCTTTATGGCGACGGGTTTCCACGGTTTCCACGTTCTGGTGGGTACGATCTTTCTTCTGGTCTGTCTGATCCGTGCCCTTAAAGGTCATTTGAAACCTGAGAAACATTTCGGCTTCGAGGCGGCTGCCTGGTATTGGCACTTCGTTGACGTGGTCTGGCTTTTCCTCTTTGCCGCAATCTATGTTTGGGGCAATTTCGGCGGCCATATCGGGCACTAGACGGTGCAATGTGATTTTTGGAAGGGGCGCACATCAAGCGCCCCTTTTTTGTAAGGTCGTGGTTCAGGTTAAAGTGTCGAATGACGAAACACCATTATCCCGAGCAATCAGCCGTCGCGGTCGGTTTCGCAGGCAGATGTCCGCGCTGCGGGCAAGGAGCCCTGTTCGATGGCTTTTTGAGCACAAAAAACTCATGTCGTGCCTGCGGGCTCGACTTTGCTTTTGCTGATTCTGGAGATGGTCCCGCCGTCTTCATCATTTTGATCGTGGGTCTCATCGTCGGCGCGCTGTTTCTGTACACGGAGTTGACCTATCAGCCGCCGTATTGGGTCCATGCCGTTTTGTGGCTGCCGACCATCATCATCCTGTCACTCGCCTTTTTAAGGCCGCTGAAAGGCATCATGATCGCCCTGCAGTACAAGAACGATGCTGCGGAAGGCCGCTTGCAGAGCGAGGACAACTGATCCGTGGGCGCACCTGTTTTCACCCGCAGCTTTTCCCTTTTGTCCATCGGCGCCTTGGGCGCTTTGGGTGTCCTTGTGATGCTTGGCACATGGCAGGTGCAGCGTCTTGCGTGGAAGGAAAGCTTGATTGCCCGCGTTGAAGCGAAAATGGCAGCACCCGCCGTCCCACTGGCTGACATCCTCAAAAACGCGGATACCCCCCGCGCGAGCGACGGCGACCCGGAATACCGCCGGACCACGATATCCGGCCGCTTCGATCACGACGGCGAAGTGTTTTTCTACACGACATGGTCCGGCGCGACTGGCTGGCATGTGTACACGCCCTTTGTCACGGTCGGTGATGATGGAGAGAAGACCCTTTTGGTGAACCGCGGGTTTGTGCCTGCCGATCGTAAAGACGCGGCGGCCCGACCGGAAACACGGACGAGCGGCGAGGTTACGCTGACTGGACTTGTCCGCTGGCCCGATGCTGAAAAACCCAACAGCTTCATGCCGGATAATGATGTTGGGGCTAATATCTTCTTCTGGCGCGAGTTGCCGCTCATGGCATCGCGTGCTGGTCTGGAGCCGGATAACGTGCTGCCGTTCTTCGTCTATGCCGATGAAACGGGTGATGGCCAACTGCCCATTGGAAGCGTGACGATTGTCGATTTCCCGAACAACCATCTCGCCTATGCGGTCACCTGGTACGGCCTCGCACTCACCCTGATTGGCGTTTATGGCGCCCTTTTGTGGGGCAGACTGCGTTCTGGACGGAAGTCGACGTCAGGCGTGACCTGAACTCGTCGAAAGAAGGGCTGGATCAACGCCAAGCGCGCCGAGAGCGGCCTCATACTTCGTTTCGCAGTTGCTGCTGAAAAGAAGCTCAGGTGTCGCGGGGCCATTCAACCAACTGTTTCGCTGCAACTCGTTCTCAAGCTGCCCGCCTGTCCAGCCGGCATAACCGAGCGCCAGAAACGCTTGCGCCGGACCTCGCCCTCGCGCCAGAGCGCGCAAAACCTCAAGAGTTTCCGTAAGGCTGACGTCATCGCTGATGCGATGCGTCGCCTGATCGATGTGATAATCACCGGTGTGAAGCACAAAGCCACGTCCGGTCTCCACCGGTCCGCCTTTGTAGACTGTGACATCGCGCGCCGCGCTCGCCAGCAGCACACCATCTTCGTCATCGAGCACATTAACCTGCTGCAAAACGTCGACAAAACTCATGTTCTGCATCGGCCGATTGAGAACGAGACCCATTGTGCCTTGTGTGGAGTGCTCGCACACATAGATCACCGTGCGGTGGAACCGACTGTCTTCCATGCCGGGCATGGCAATCAGCACTTGGCCTTTGAGAGATGTGAGCGGACGCTTTGCCTTGGTCATGACTACAGGGTAATAATCCTTCTCCGCGATATCCAGCTATTCTTCACAAGCGAGACCATCGCCGTCCTCTTCAATAAAATGTCAACCGAATGTGTCAGGTAAACTGCGCCCGTTTAAGTCATATAAAGAGTGCTTCGTTATTTTCAGCGGTATCGAACGAAGCAGGTTGCAAAAGGATAATAAATCTATGAAGCGCGTTGCTCTACTCGTCTTTTCCCTGATCGCAACAACGCCGACTTTCGCAGGCGGTGGTGCGTCGGACTGGGCGGAAGGCTTCGGCTACAAAGCACGCCTCATAGAGGGCAAACGGGACAGCGACGGCTCCTATCAGGCGGGTTTGCAAATTTCGCTCGAAGAGGGATGGAAGACCTATTGGCGCATGCCCGGTGAAAACGGCATTCCACCTGACTTCAAATTCGGAGCGTCGGAAAACCTCCAGAACGCTGAAGTCCACTGGCCCGCGCCCATCCTGTTTCAAGACATTTATGGGACGAGCGTTGGCTACCAGAATGATGTTGTGTTACCAATCACGATAAAAAGCGAAACAGACCAGACCCCGGTTACACTCAATCTGCAGGCGTTCTTCGGCGTCTGCGCTGAGGTTTGCGTGCCCGCCCAGGTTGACCTTGAAGTCGCCCTCGACAGCGATGCGACGCAGAAGACCAAGTCTTACATGATCGATGACGCCCTTACGAAGGTGCCAAGCACGGACAGCCGTACCGATTTCGCGGTCACGTCCGCCGAGATCAAGGAGCACGATGTTGATGAGCGGATTGCGTTGTCGATCAAGGTGCCGACAGACGTCTCCCGGCTCACAATTCTCACCGAAGGCCCGGAAGACTGGTTTGTTGACCCCTTTGAGGTTGATTTAAACGAAAACGCGAAAGATCAGGCCGGCGAACTCGACATCGACTTGCCGCTCTACCGTCTGATCAAAGAGCCGCTTCTCGGCGATGAGAAACTGCGCATCACTCTCGTTTCAGAAAAAACGTCAGTGGAAACGACTGTTCGTTTGAACTGATCCCAATCGCTCTGCGGATCGCGCACCGGTTGACACTATAAGAATGTCCTGAATATTTGGCGGGTGGTCTCGACGGTCGCTCCAATCTTCCTATGTCGTAAATCGAGAGCACGTCTCGACAAGGTTGGATCAATTTTGTCGAGGCGTACGCTAGGTCGTCCGGTTGACGGCTTCCATCTTTCCCACCATGGAGAAACCACCATGACACTATCCGTTGGCGACAAACTGCCCGATGCAACTTTTATGATCATGACGGGCGATGGACCCGCGCCCAAGGAGATGGGTGATCTGACGAGTGGCAAGAAAATCGTTCTTTTTGGCGTCCCGGGCGCGTTCACGCCGACATGCCACGGCAATCACCTACCGGGCTTCCTCGATAACCTCGATGCGCTCAAGGAAAAAGGCATCGACAATGTTGGCGTCATCACCGTGAACGATGTCTTCGTCGTCGACCAGTGGGCGAGCGCCAGTGGCGGAGCCGGAAAAATCGCGTTTCTTTCCGATGGTTCGGGTGAGTACACGAAAAAAATCGGCATGGACATTGACCGAATATTGAGGAAA